>CAYQVL010000351.1:0-2549 GCA_964420825.1 uncultured Sphingomonadaceae bacterium | reverse complement strand
ATAGCGTTCGATCACCGGTGCGACAACGACGAGCGGGTCATCCTGCTGCGCCAGATGCGCCGCCACGCTGGACCAACGCCAGTCCTGCGGCCGTGCCACCAGCCGCGCGCGCACCGGGTTCAGCGAGACATAGCGCACCGCCGCCGCCAGATGGGCCTCGTCCATGGCCACGGCGCCAAAGCGTCCTTGCCACAAATGCCCGGTCCAGCGGTTCCTGGCGTTGATATAGCCGGTGTAGCGCCGATGCGTGTCGGCAAAGGTGCGGCGCAAGCCATCCGCGTCCGACGGCACAACGATGATGTGGACATGGTTGGGCATCAGGCAATAGCACCACACCTGCGCCCCCGCCTTGTGCGCCGACCGCGCGAGCAGATCGCGGTAGAGCGCATAATCTGCGGCTTCGAAAAACGTCTGCGCACGTCGATTGCCGCGCTGGGTGACGTGATAGGGAATGCCGGGGATCACCAGTCGTGGAAGGCGGCTCATTCGAAACGATTGACACAATTAGTGTATTTAGTAAACTGTCACCGTAATTCCGTAATTCCCGGAATTCCGGAATTCCATGACTCTGAATCGCACGCCGCCTCAAAGATGGGAATCCTAAAAAGGACTCTTGCGTCAGGCGTTATCCACTAGATGCCGTGATAGTCGCGATACCAGGCGACGAACTTCGGAATGCCGTCCTCGATCGTCGTCGTCGGCTCGAAGCCGATATCGCGCTGGATCGCGCTGATGTCGGCGGCGGTCGCGGGGACGTCGCCGGGCTGCATCGGCTGGAGGTCGCGGATCGCCTTTTCGCCGAGCGCGTCCTCGAGCACGTCGATCATATGGCTGAGCTGCTCTGAGCGGTTGTTGCCGATATTGTAGATCGCGTGAGGCTTGGTGCTGCCGCCGGCTTTCTCCTCGCCGTTATCGGCGGGCGGGTGATCGAGCGTGCCGACGACGCCGGTGACGATGTCCTCGACGAAGGTGAAGTCTCGGCGCATGTCGCCATGGTTGAACACAGCGATCGGCTTGCCCGCGAGGATCGCCTTGGTGAATATCCACATCGCCATGTCGGGGCGGCCCCAGGGGCCATAGACGGTGAAGAAGCGCAGGCCCGTCATCGCGATGCGGTAGAGATGGGCGTAGGTCTCGCTCATCAGCTCGTCGGCCTTCTTGGTGGCGGCATAGAGCGACACCGGCTGATCGACGCGATCCTCGACGCGAAAGGGGAAGCTGTCGTTGCCGCCATAGACCGAGGAGGAGGAGGCATAGACCATATGGCCGACGCCGCGGTGACGCGCGACCTCCATCATATTGACATGGCCGGTGATGTTGGCGCGGACATAGGCGAGCGGATTGGTCAGGCTGTAGCGGACGCCGGCTTGCGCGCCGAGGTGGACGATGCGGTCGAAGTCCTTGCCCGCGAGCGCCGCGTCGAGCGCGACCTCGTCGGCGAAATCGACCTTCTCGAAGCTGAAGAGATCGCCTTCGAGCCCGGCGAGGCGGTTCTTCTTGAGCTCGACGTCGTAATAGTCGTTGAGATCGTCGATGCCGATGACCTGCTCGCCGCGCGCCATCAGCCGCCTGCTCACCGTCGAACCGATAAACCCTGCCGCACCCGTAACCAGAACGGCCATCTATATCCTCCTTGTGACTGCGCCGCGCTTAGCCGCCGCGCCCGGTGTTGGCTAGCCTCGTTCAGGGGTTTCGCTCGGGACGCGAGGCGCTATATAGCGCTGCGGCTGCTGGGGCGTGGCCAAGTGGTAAGGCAACGGCTTTTGATGCCGTCATTCGCAGGTTCGATCCCTGCCGCCCCAGCCAGCCGCCATCCTGTAACCTTGATCGCATCGATCGCGTAATTATCTCGATACGCGAGGAGAGAAGCTTATGACGAGCGAACAGGCGACGCTGGCCGGCGGATGCTTCTGGTGCACCGAGGCGATCTATAACGACGTCGCCGGTGTCTCGAAAGTCGAGAGCGGCTATACCGGCGGCGACGTTGCCGACCCCGACTACCGCTCGGTCTGTTCGGGAACGACCGGCCATGCCGAGGCTGTACGGCTGACCTACAACCCGGCAGAGATCGGTTATGGCGACCTGCTCGATATCTTCTTCGCGACGCACGATCCGACCCAGCTCAACCGCCAAGGAAATGATGTCGGCACGCAATATCGCTCAGCGATCTTCCCGCATTCGCCCGAGCAGGAGGCCGAGGCGCGCGCGGCGATTGAATGCGCGGGCGCCGCCTGGGACGATCCCATCGTCACGGCGATCGAGCCGCTCGGCGACTGGTATCCTGCCGAGGACGATCATCGCGAATATTTCGAGCGCGAGGGTGGCCGCAATCCATATTGCATGGCCGTCATCGCCCCCAAGCTGCAGAAATTTCGCAAGAGCTATCAGGCGCGGCTGAAGGCCAAGGCCCACACCTAGGCCGCCGCGCGGCGCAGCCGGTCATTGATCGCGGCGCCGAGACCGGTGTGGGAAATTGGGGCAACCGCGATGCGTTCGGCGGCACTCGCTTCGGCTGCGTGGAGCGCATCGAAAAGCGCGGCGGCGGCTTC
>CAYQVL010000350.1:0-2564 GCA_964420825.1 uncultured Sphingomonadaceae bacterium | reverse complement strand
GGCTGGGAGCGCGGCGGCAAAGAGATCGGGGCGCTGGTTGACGACCGCGCCGACGAGCAACCCGCCGTTCGAACCGCCGCGAATGGCGAGCTGGTCACGCGAGCTAATCCCCTGCCTTATCAGATATTCGGCGGCGGCGATGAAATCGTCGAAGACATTCTGCTTGTTGGCGAGACGGCCGGCATCGTGCCATTCGGCACCATATTCGCCGCCGCCGCGCAGGTTGGCAACGACATAAACGCCGCCCATTTCCATCCATTGCAACACCGCGGGGCTGAAGCTCGGCGAGAGCGAGACGTTGAATCCGCCATAGCCATAGAGCAGCGTCGGCCGGCTCTCGGTTAGATCGAGGCCGGCGCGACGGGCGATGAATATCGGTATTCGCGTCCCATCCCGCGATGCGACGAAGCGCTGTTCGACGGCGTAATCGTCGGGATCGAATGCCAGCCGGGGTTCGGCGAATAGCGAGACATCGCCGGTCGCGCTGTCATAGCGATAGATTGAGGCGGGGGTTGCGAAGCTTGTAAATGCGAAGAAGGTCTCGGGGTCGTCAGCCTCGCCATCGAAACCCCCGACGCTGCCGATACCCGGCAGGGCAACGGTAGCAACGAGATTGCCTTCAAGGTCGAACACTCGCGCTTCGCTTTTGGCGTCAGCGAGATAGGTGGCGATCAGCCGGTCGCCGATCAGCCGCGCACCTTCGAGCGTGGCCGCGTCTTCGGCCACGACCTGGGTAATGGCGCGGCTTTCGGTTGAAACGTCCATGCGGACGATGCGCTCGCGTGGAGCATCGTCGTTGGTGACGAAGTAGAAGACGTCCCCCACCGATCCGGCAAGCCTCCAATTGTAGTCGAGTCCGCGGACGATCGTGCGGCGTTCCATCCGTGGCGAGGTGAGATCGATGCTGTTGACCTCATAGCGCTGGTCGGTGCCTTCGGATGAATAAATGACGAGATACCTGCCGTCGTCGGTCACTTCGGCGACATGGTTGAGCCCGGGCCGATCGGATGTAGCATAGACCAGCCGGTCCGCCGATTGCGCCGTGCCGAGGGTATGGAAATAGACCGCATGATCGGCGTTCAGGGCCTGGAATTGGGCGTCTTGGGGTTCGGGGAAGCGCGAGTAGAAAAAACCCGCGCCGTTGTGCGCCCACGCGAGATTGGTGAATTTTGCCCATTCGACGATGTCGTCGAGCGTCTCGCCGCTCGCCACATCGAGCACGCGCAAGGTCCGCCAGTCGGTGCCGCCGTCCTGCACGCCGTAAACCAAACGAGCGCCATCGGGCGATGGCTCCCACTCGGCCAGCGCCGTGGCATCGTCGTCCGACCATGTATTGGGATCGAGAAGCAGACGCGGTTCACCGTCCAGCCGCTCGCGGATCATCAAAACTGGCTGATTTCGAAGGCCTTCGTTACAGACATAAAAATAGCGCTGGCCCCGCTTGCGCGGAATACCGACGCGCTCGTAATTCCATAATTCGGTCAGCCGCGTTTCGATCGCACTGCGTCCCGGCAGCGTTTCGAGATAGGCGCCGGTCACCGCATTTTGAGCATCGACCCAATCGCGAACGGTGTCATCGCCGCGGACATCGCTTTCAAGCCAACGATAGGGATCGGCGACGGCGACGCCGAATTGTTCCTCGACGACTTCACCGCGTACGGTTTTGGGATAGGCGATCGCATTCTCCATCGGATCCGTCTCTGTCGTTCGAGGCGCGGCGAATACCGCGGCAATTTAACAGCGCGGAAGCGGCACCGGCCAAGAGCGCATTCGCATCGCGGACTCACCCCAAAACAACAGGGACCGCAAGCCTAACGGCCGCCGTCCCCAATGAAAATCCCGTTGTGGGACGTGTTATGTTGCCAGCCGGTGGGGGCAGCTAGGCCGCCGCTTCGGCATATTCGTCTTCGCCGACGAAGACCGGACCCGAATCCTGACCGCGCGCATCTTCGTCGCGATCAACGAGTTCGATGACCGCCATCGGTGCCGAATCCGAAGCGCGGAAGCCCGCCTTGACGACCCGGCAATATCCGCCGGAGCGATCGGCATAGCGCGTCGCGAGCGTGTCGAAGAGCTTGGCGAGCTGAGTATCGTCCATCAGCCGCGACTGGGCTAGCCGGCGGTTCGACAGGCCACCCTTCTTGCCGAGCGTGATCAGCTTCTCGGTGTAGGGCCGCAATTCCTTCGCCTTGGGCAAAGTCGTGATGATCTGCTCGTGCTTGATGAGCGCCGCCGCAAGGTTGCGCAGCATCGCCATGCGATGCGTCGAGGTGCGATTAAGCTTACGATGAGCTTTTCTGTGCCGCATGATCAGTTACTCCGTTCGTCCGGAAACCGTGCGAGGTATTCCCGGCCGGGCGGTGAAAAAGGGCACCGCCCAAACCCGTCCAGTTAAGCTTAGCCCAGCAATTCCTGCTCGAGCTTCTTGGCCATTTCCTCGATATTTTCAGGCGGCCAGCCCGGGATATCCATCCCGAGGCGAAGACCCCTGGTGGCGAGGACTTCCTTGATCTCATTGAGCGACTTGCGGCCGAAATTCGGCGTCCGCAGCATCTCGGCTTCGG
>CAYQVL010000349.1:0-2571 GCA_964420825.1 uncultured Sphingomonadaceae bacterium | reverse complement strand
TCAAACAAAGCTGTCAGAGCGACACCAGACTACCTGGTGAATAAGACGGGTTAAACACTCGATCAAGGAGACCGACGAGATGAAGATTTTTGCTTGCGCTGTTTTGGTTTGAACTGATGGGGTGGATGCCCCTTCCTTTAATTAGGTCCTGAGACTAGCAATTTTCGCGTTGCCTTCACCGCTTCGTGAACCCGCTTGTACCTGGATATCCCGGCGCTCGAGGCCGACAGTCGTGGCACCTCGATATCGATCACTATATCGTCGGCAAGCGCTGCCAGCATCGCCCTCAGCGGCAATTCTCCGGCGCCTGGTAGAAGCCTCTCGGAAAGCGCCTCTCTCCAACGCCTGTCAGCCGGTATCTCCATGGGCCCGTCGCTGATTTGCACATAATCGATTTGAGATTGCAAAGCAGCGAGCTCCGGCGGTCCAGCACCCGACCGCGCAGTGTGGAGCAAATCCGCGACGATTCCGGCGTTAGAGCAATTGGCATTGTTAAGAAAATTGCTCGCTTCGAACGGCGAACGGATTGCCGAAAAGCCGTTATATTCCAGTCCCACTTTTATATTTCGCTCGGCCGTCATTGCGCAAAAATCACGAAATAGAGGAATAGCCGTGACCCTATCCTCTATATGCACGTGCACCGTTGCATGGCACCCTCCTAGGGCGGCGCCGAGCGCGATGCCTTTCTCGAGTTCGCCAGGCGTTATATCATGCGAAATCGGAAACACTTCGAGATTGAATACCGAAATACCGCTTCGCTGCAGCGCGCCGCGCAATCGCTCGATATCGGCGCTCCGGACGATCGGGTAACGTTCGCGAACCGATTTCGGCATACAGACAAAAAAACAGACATGCTGGCACCCCGTCTCTCGCGCAAGCTCTACGAGCTCCAATGGGGTCGCATCGATAACCGTCAGATGATGGAGCGAAAGGCGCGGAAGTATCTTCCCATCCATAGTATTCCCTCCCACTCGGCTAATTTGCTAATCGCGATGGTCAGAGAGGTCTCGTGTGGGCCTGCCGTTCGACGCCACATGAAATCGTCACCGGACCGATATAAAAAAGTCATTCGTGATTGTTTTATCTTTCGGGACTGCTAAAGTCGAACGGTTTATACGAGAGAACGGACCCTCCCATGGAAACTGGACAGACTGCGGAACTAAAGTCCCGGATGAAGTATGAGAGCGAGCGAAAGACGCCGCCCGACGGTTTCCCGGCTTTTTCCGATATTGCTGCAGGGCGCTATACCGATCCCGAATTCCTTTGCCTCGAACGCGAGCTGATGTGGAAGCGTGCCTGGCTCTATGCCTGCCATGCCGATCAGATTCCTGGGCCAGGAAGCTGGATGCTGACGCGCAACAGCGGGTCGCCGATCATCGTCTTGCGCGATCTCAAGGGCGAGTTCCGCGCCTTCTACAATACCTGCCAGCATCGCGGCGGCCCGCTGGTCAAGGAGGATGCCGGGCAATCGCGCGGCTTTGTGTGCGGCTATCACGTCTGGAGCTATACTCTCGACGGCAAGCTCACCGCGGTCCGCGACAAGCGCGATTTCGTCGATCTGGATTTCTCGTGCCGCAGCATGAAGGCCGTGCGCTGCGAGACCATCGGCAAGCTCGTCTTCATCAACGAGGATGCCGACGCCGAACCGCTGACCCAGCATCTCGGCCCGATGGCCGCCGAGCTCGCACAATATCAGCTCGACACGCTCGGTTTCGTCGAATCGCGATCCTATGAGGTCAACAGCAATGTCAAAGTGCTGATCGACGCTTTCCTGGAAGTCTATCACCTCAAGTCAATCCACCAGCGCACCGTCGATCGCTTTCTCGACCATCGCGGAATGACGGTGTCGCTATGGAAGAATGGCCATTCGCGAATGATAACACCCAACCGGCGGCCCGACTGGAAAGACCCCGGGACGATCGGAATGCCGAAAATCCCAACGGTCACCGAGATTCCGCGCGACAACAATGTCAGCTATCATATCTATCCCAATTTCATCATGCCTCCGTCTGATAGCGGCGTCCCGCTCCTGCAATTCTGGCCGACCTCGGAGCGGACGTGCCGAGTCGTTTCGACTTGGATCGCGCCCGATCACGACCCCGAAAATCCGCACCGGTCGTGGAAAGCCCGCACCGAGAATTGGGAGCGCATTCTTTACGAAGACCTGCAATTCGCGCCCGAGATCCAGGAATCCATGGAATCGCCGGGTTTTGTCGGCATGCCGCTTAATTATCAAGAGCGCCGGCTCTATCACTGGCATGAGGAACTCGACCGACGGATCGGCCGTAACCGGATTCCCGAGGGCCTTGCCGTTGAACCTGTGCTCAAAGACTGGATCGAAGCGTGAACGACGTGGCGAAAAGGGCCGAAGCCGGCATACGGCCGGAATTCGGCTTCAGCGACGAAGAGCTGGCTGCGATGCCGACGGTTTATCGCGAAGACCTGCTCAAGGACCAAGTCGTGCTGATTTCGGGCGGCGGCACCGGGATCGGCAAGGGAATCGCCTTTCTCTGTGCGAGGTTGGGCGCCAAGGCCATCATTTGCGGACGACGTGCGGACAAACTCGGCGAG
>CAYQVL010000348.1:0-2578 GCA_964420825.1 uncultured Sphingomonadaceae bacterium | reverse complement strand
GCAGCCCTGGCCGGCGAAGCGGCAGGAAGATCGTCATAGGGTATTGCTCGGCCCGCGCCAAAGCGCACGCTGCGTTCGCTGAGATCGAAGACCGTCCAGCGGCCCCGGGCATCGACGCTGCCGATCTCGCCGGGCCGGTCGATGGTGCCAAGATATTGGAAAATACTGTCGTTCGCCAGCGCGGGCGGTAGTGCCGCGCCCGCCGCGCGCAGGATGATGCCGCGCATGTCGGCGAGCCCGATCGGGCCGTCGAAGCGTACGCCGGGCGCGCTGATGATGAACGGTATCCGCGTCTGCTGGCGGTTGAGCATATGGCCATGGCCGAGAAAGCCGTCGTCGAACAGCGATTCGCCGTGGTCGGCGGTAATCACCAGCAGCGTGTCGTCATAGACGCCGAGCCGGTGCAACCGGTCGATGAGTTCGCCGATCAGCCGGTCGTTATAGGCGACGGCGTTCCAGTAGGTCTCCTCGACGCGATCGGCATTGGCGGCGCTGATGTCGCCGCGCGCGATAGGTTCGCCGGGCAGTATCCGGTCGATACCGGGCGCATTATAGGGGAAATGCGCCGACTGAAAATTGAAATAGAGGAACCGCGGTGTCTGCCATTGCGCCGGATCGCCGAGCCGTTCGTCGAATTCGCGCAGCAGGATGCGGCCGTCGACATAGAGCGATCCCTGCGCCGCAAAGCCGAAGGCGCGTTCCTCGCGCAGCACATCGGCATCGACGAAGATCGAGCCGTCGCGCATCTGGGTGACGGTCGCGGTGTTGCCAAAATCCTCCGACTGGCCCGAAAAAACGCCGACATCATAGCCATTGGCGAGGAAGTCGCCGATCATCGTCGGAGCGCCTCGCGGCGGAGCGAGGCGGCCGGTGAACAGGCTCTGCAGCGATTCGGTGGTGAAGCCGACATGGCTATAAGCGTTGCCGGTATAGCTGCCCGCGCGCGCAAGGCGTTCGAGATTGGGCGTTACCGCGCGGCCGCCGATGCGCCGGCCGATGGCGTCGGCGCGCGTGCTTTCGAGAACGATCAGCACGACATGGGGTTTGCGCCCGGCGATGATCGCGGGCGGTGCGGGCGCGGGCGCCGCGACGCTGAGGTCGCCGCCGAAGCCGTCCTCGTCGATGCCGTTGCCGGGGATATCGAGCGCATAGGGATGGCGGGCGGGATCGAAAATCTGGCCGTCGATCGGATAGGAAAAGAAACTCCAGCCGTCGCGGTCGAAATCGGTCGCCTCGCCGAGCACGGTCGAGACGAGGATGACGCTGTTGAAGCGCGTCAGCGCCGAACGCGCGTCGCCGATCGTGTTCGCGGCGAAGAGCAGCAGCGGCGCGGCGACAAGCGCGGCGGCGAGCTGGCGGTATGAAAGCCGGCTGCGGTCGGGGAGAGCCGGGGCGTCGCCCCAGTGCCGCTTGAGGCACCATCGCGACGCGAGATAAAGGACCATCGCGCCGAGAAGGACGATCAGGATAAGCCCGGTCTCGCTGAGGCTGAAGAGCAAGGCGTCGAGCAGGCTGCCGCCGCCGAGATTGCGGATGATCTGGAAGCTCATTGCGTCGCTGAAATAGGCGAGCGCCTGATATTTGGCGACGAGCACCGCGAGCCAGCCCAGCAGCGCGAAGAAAACGAAGTTGAAATAGAACAGCGGCGTATCGGCGCACCGCCGGTGGAGCCGGCGGATCAGCCGGAAGAGCAGGTAGAAGACGAGGCTCTGGAGCGCGAGCAGCGTCACGGCGAATACCGCGATCTCGAGCGGCGTGTCGAGCGCACGTGATTGCCCGAAGCCGCCGCCGAAAATTGCAAATTTGCGTTCGGCGAGAATGAGCTCGGCGAGCAAGGCGACGAGGATAACGCCGGGCAGCACCAAGCGCGCCGCGGCGGCGCTCGGCCAGCGCCAGGCGCGCACCAAGCGCGGAAAGGCGATTGCGGGCTGCATCGCCGCAAGCCCTAGCGAAAAGGGATTAAAATGCGGTTGTGCGCGCGCGCGCCCTGCCTATCATGATCGCATGGCGGACATCCGCAATATTGTCGTCCTCACCGGAGCCGGGATTTCCGCCGAAAGCGGTGTCCCGGTCTTTCGCGGACCCGACGGCCTGTGGGAGGGCCATCGCGTCGAGGATGTCGCCACCCCCGAGGCTTTCGCGCGCGATCCCGATCTCGTGCTCGATTTCTACGACCAGCGCCGCGCCAATCTCGCCCGCGTCGAACCCAATGCCGCGCACCATGCGCTCGGGCGTCTCGATGCCGAATGGGGTGGCGAGCTTCTGATCGTCACCCAGAATGTCGACGATCTTCACGAGCGCGGCGGCGCGAAGCGGCTGCTGCATATGCATGGCGAGTTGCGCTCGGCCCGGTGCCGGGCGTGCGATGCGCGGATGCCGTGGGAGGGGCCGATGCTCAGGCCGAACGGAGATGTGAGGCCGGCTTGTCCGTCCTGCGCAAGCCGCGGCTATATCCGCCCCGATATCGTCTGGTTCGGCGAAATGCCTTATTCGATCGAAGCAATCGAGGCGGCGCTTGCCGCCTGCGACCTGTTCGTATCGATCGGCACCTCGGGCGCAGTCTATCCGGCGGCGGGTT
>CAYQVL010000347.1:0-2584 GCA_964420825.1 uncultured Sphingomonadaceae bacterium | reverse complement strand
AGGCGCCGACGGTGTCGCCATAGACACCGGTCGATGAGAGATAGCCGACCCAGCGTACCGGGGCCTCGGCGATTGCATCGCCATAAAGATCGAGCACCGCATCGCTCTCGTCGGCGGGCGGGACCGAGGAGAGGATATGAGTGGCGTCTGCGATCGCCGCCGTCACCGCCGCGGCGTCGTCGAAGGCGATGACATCGGCGCCCGCCTCCCGCCGTGTCGCGCTGATGCTCCAGCCTTCGCCGCGCAGGCGTTCGGCGAGCCGACCGGCGCTGTAGCCGAGTCCGAAGATCAGCAGCTGTGGCATCGCCGCCTATTCGCCGCTCGCCGCCGGTTCAGAAGTGACCATCTGCGGGTTTTCGACATTCTCCGCCTTCCAGTCCATCGCCATGCGAACGCGGGTTCGGCCCGAGGGATGGTCGAAGAACAGGAATTCCTCGACCGGCCCGGGTTCAATCTTGCGGTATTCCGAAAGCTTCATCGCGATCGCGGCAAATCCGTCGGGCTGGCGCGCCACGTCGAGCCCGAAGGCGTCGGCCTCGCTCTCGAAGACGCGGACCATCGTATTGAGTACCGGAGTCATCAGCGTGAGATAGACTGTCAGGATGATGACGAAGAGCGGCGTTACCGCCGGGTCGTCGATGCCGCGTATGCCCCAGCGCTCGCCATGGTGCGACACGATGCGCGGGCTCAGCCTCGCGGCGAGAAACAGGCCGAACGCCATGATCGCGCTGATCATCGCGACGCCGATCAGCGCGTGGTTGAGGACATAATGGCCAAGTTCGTGGCCCATGACCGCTTCGATTTCTTCGGGGCTCGATCGCTCGAGCAGATTGTCGTTCAGCGAAATACGCATCGTCCCGAACAGCCCAGAAACATTGGCGGAAATGCGATCGTGCTGCTTCGATTGATCGAAGACGAACACGTCGTGCGCGGGCACGTCATTGGCCTCGGCCATGGCGAGAATGCGATCGCGCAGCGCGCCAGCCTCCATCGGCGTATAGTCGTTGAACAGCGGCGCGATAAACACCGGCGCGATCACGCTGAGGATGGTCACGAATATCACCACAACACCCGTTGCCCAAGCCCACCAAAGCTTCGGCGCGCGGCGGATGACCGCGAACAGCGCCATCAGGAACAGCGCTAGGCCGACGATTGCAATTGCCAGCCCGATCGCCTGCTCGCCGAGCCAGCCGCCGAAACTCAGGTTCATCAGGTCGTACTGCCGCTCGCGGATGAAGCCCGTGTAGATCGTCCAGGGCAGCACGATCAGCGTCGAAACGATCACATAGGGAACTGCATAGAGCTCCGGGACCAGCCAGCGTGCCTTGGTGATCCGCTCGGCGAGATCGCGAAATTTGGCCGACCAGCCGAAATGGAGCAGCACCCACTCGCTAAGCACACCGACCAAGGCGCCCCACAGGATCAGCCAATAGCCGCCCTCGAAATAGGCGTCCGATTGCGCGCGCGCATCGCCTTGCAGCGTATCGAGATAGGCGCGCGTCGCGGTCTCGGGGTCGAACGCGCCGCTTGCCGCCGCCGCCAATCCGGGTGCCCCAAGCAATGCCGGCACCGCCAGCCAGCGCAGATACCGTCCGTTCATCGCATAATCCCCCTCATTGCGTGGCGCGCGTGATTGTATCTCTGGCGCGCGCCCATTAGATGCCAACCATGCTCAATATGCAATCCGCTGGTTCCGCGCCGACCGTTATTCGCCGCGCAGATTACCATCCGCCCGACTGGCGAATCCCCGATATCGAGCTGGAATTCCAGCTCGATCCGGCAAAGACGCTCGTCCGGACCAGGTTGAGCGTCGTTCGAAGCGGCGCCCCTGGCGAGCCGCTGCGGCTCGATGGCGAAGACCTCAAATTGCTCGAAGTACGCCGCGATGGCGTATTGCTCGGCGAAGGCGATTGGGCGTTCGAAGACGATCAGCTTGTGATCACGATTGATGCTGGCGAAGCTTCGATCGAAACGCTTGTCGAAATCTCGCCCGAGGCCAACAGCCGGCTGATGGGGCTCTATGCCTCGGGCGGCATACTCTGCACCCAATGCGAGGCCGAGGGCTTCCGCCGGATCACCTACTTCCCCGACCGCCCCGATATGCTCTCGCGATACGCCGTGCGGATGGAAGCCGACAAGGCGCGCTATCCGATATTGCTGTCGAACGGCGATTGCGTCGAAAGCGGTGAGGGCGAAGACGGGCGGCATTGGGCGCGCTGGGAGGATCCCTGGCTCAAACCCTGCTATCTCTTCGCGCTCGTCGCGGGCGATTTGACCGCCAATTGCGACAGCTTCGTCACCCGGTCGGGGAAGACCGTCGATCTCGCCATCTGGGTGCGCGAAGCCGATCTGCCCAAAACCGCGCACGCCATGGCGTCGCTCAAGGAAGCGATGGCGTGGGATGAGCGCGTTTATGGCCGCGAATACGATCTCTCGCAGTTCAATATCGTTGCGGTATCCGATTTCAATTTCGGCGCGATGGAGAACAAGTCGCTCAACATTTTCAATTCGCGCTACATTCTCGCCGATCCCGATACCGCGGCCGACGCCGATTACGACGCCATCGCCGGCGTCGTCGCGCACG
>CAYQVL010000346.1:0-2589 GCA_964420825.1 uncultured Sphingomonadaceae bacterium | reverse complement strand
CGGCTCGTGCAGATCGTTCCCGCCGCTTCCGTCAAGCCATAGGTGCCGACGTGGACGATCCCAGGCATCGCCTTGACCATTGCTTCCTTGATCCAGGGAGGCTGGACCGCAAAATTGCTGTTCATCAGCCGCATCGAAGAAAGATCGGTGGTGGCGAAATCAGGATGGGTAATCAAATCCTGCATGATCGTCACGAAACTCGGATAGGCGACGGTCGCGCCTTCCTCGGCGAGCATCTTGAGCGCTACGCCGGCATCGAAATGCCGTACCGTCAGATAGGCGCCGCCAGCGTCGAGAACCATCGTCATCGGTAAAATGCCGGCGATATGGAATACCGGCAGTGGTGACCAGACCTTGTCATTGGCGGTGATCCGGTAGCGCTTGCCCAGATTGCGACTGTTGGCGACCATGCCACGATGGCTGATCAAGCAGCCCTTCGGATTGGCCGTTGTGCCCGAGGTATAGAGGATCAGGCAAGTGTTATCCGGGACGACCGCGTCGATCCGCCGGTCGACTGCGCTGTCGTCGACCGCATCGCCCTTCGCGAGCGCCTCGGAAACCGACACCAGGTAAGGTGCGCAGGGAGATTCGAGGCAAACGATCTGGCGCAGTTCCGGCGCCTCGTCGAGCGTCAAAGCCCAGCAATCGGCGCTGGCCTCGAGTCCGGGCAGAGCGCTGCGCAGTCTTTCGCCGAAATCGAGCGAATCGGCGACCCGGCCAGTGGTCACCAGCAGCGCCAGATTGGCATCCTTGATCAGATAGGCGAGTTCTCCCGACTGATAACGCGCATTGATGGGAACCGCAGCCGCGCCCGCCATCATCGCGCCGAACATCGCCTCGACGAATTCGGGCTGGGTGGTGAGCAGGATGCCGATATTTTCGCCCGGCGCGATGCCCATTGCCATAAACGTGCGCGCCCAGCGCCGAGCCGCCGCCGCGAGCTGGGAATGCGTCAACCTGCGATCGGGAAAGACCAGCGCGTCTCCCTCGCCGTGAAGCTCGGCGCTGTTCCGCAGCAAGGCACCCATGGTGTAGATCGCCGCGCTCACAATAGGCCCTCGCTTGACAATCGAGGCGACCAGCTCCGGTCTGGAAGCGGCGGATTATCCATGGACTCTATCCTCTCTTGCATCGCTCTGATGTTGGCGATTTTCTTCCATCTATAACAAACATTTATGATTGTTTGTCTAACTGTTTTCGTCGCGGATTGCGATCAACCGAGTTCCCGCAACAACGTTGCCGGGTCGCCGTCCCAGCGTTCGGCGGCTTTCGCGATGGCGTCAAAGAAAGTCCGGATCGCGGGCTTGTCCTCTAGTATTTCGATCATGTGCCCCAGTGCGCGCGACGTATCCATATAGCAGAAGCGCACCTCGCCAAACGCCCCTGAGCTGGCAACGGAAAAATCATTGTCCACGTAGAACTCCAGCGCGGCGTCATAATCGGCGGCGATTATCGCAACATGGTGCATCGCTTCGCTCCCTCGCGGCACGGTGTCGCGATAGCAGGAGGGGCTGTCGTCATGCTGTTGAACCAGCTCGATCTGGACCGGGCCGGTCTGCGCAATCGCGGTCGAGAAATCGGGGGAGCTGGGGTTGCCGCGATAAAGCGAGCCAGAAATCCGCAAATGGCGGTTGACGAGAAATGGCCCGATACCCATCGTGCCATGCCAGCGCAGCGCGGCCTCCTCAAGGTCGTCGACGACCCAAGATAATTGCAATATCTGGTGTTCGACCGGTATCATCGCAATGGTTCTCCGCCTGCTCCCGCCATTCTCGTGATCGTCGTCCGTTCGATTCAATCATAGTGGACGGGGCCATGGAGTAAACATACAGTTGTGATTGTTTTCTCAGCATAGGGAGATGGTCGAATGGCGCATCAGCGACCGCCGAGGAAATTCGAGGATCTGACCGTCGGCGAAACGCGCCGGTCATTGCCGCGCACCGTCAGCGAACAGGAGATTATCGATTTCGCGCGCCAATACGATCCGCAATGGTTCCACGCCGATGTCGAGGCGGCGCGCGCTTCGCATTTCGGCGAGGTCGTCGCCAGCGGTATCCATATCCTCGCGATCTGGCGTCAGCTCGATCACGAGATGAATCATGATATCGATTTCGTCTGCGGCATCGGTTGGGACGAGGTGCGGATGAAAAAGGCGGTGCGGCCCGGCGATACGCTGCACGCGACCTCGCGGATCGTCTCGCTCGAGCCTTCGCAAAGCGGCAAGCCGCGCGGCACTGCGATCACCGACTATGCGCTCGTCAACCAGCACGGCGCCGAGGCGATAACCTTCCGGAGCATCAATCTCGTCTACGGGCGCGAGACCGGCAGCACATAGCGATCAGAAAGCCATCGCCATCCGTTCGGCAGCTTCGGTGCCTTCGGCCATCGCGGCATCGACCTGTTCGGGCGGGCCGAAGGTCGGCGCCACCCGCAGCGTGGCGATATCTTCGATGCCGATGAAGCGCAGCCAGGTCGCTAGATAGTCGAGCTGGAAATCGAACGCCGCGAGTGGGCCGCCGGGCGCGATATCCAGCGCGCTGGCGGCGATGATCGCCGCTTTCTTGCCGGCGGCATGTCCGGTGACCCTGC
>CAYQVL010000345.1:0-2590 GCA_964420825.1 uncultured Sphingomonadaceae bacterium | reverse complement strand
CGGTACGGCTCGAACAGGACGGCGAAGGCCGCGTCGCGGTGTCGGGCGCGAGCGGGCGGCCCGCGCCCGACAGCTACAAGGTCTGCGCGACCTGGCAGGACGGCTGGCGCGCGGGGAGCGTGTTCTTCTTCTACGGCGAGCAGGCCGACGCCAAGGGCCGCGCGTTCGCGGGCGACGCGGTCGAACGCGCGCGCGCCAAGCTGCGCGCCGCCAATGCCGCCGATTATGACGAAATACTGGTCGAACTGATCGGCGACGAAAGCCATTATGGCGATGCGCGCCGCGTCGAAGGTTCGCGCGAGGTTGCCGTCAAGCTCGCCGCCAGGCATCGCGACGAGCGCGCCGCCGGGCTATTGCTGCGCGAGGCGACCGGGATGGGGCTGGCGACGCCGCCGGGGCTGAGCGGTTTCGCCGGTAGCCGTCCCAAGCCTTCGCCAGTCTTTCGGCTATACTCCTTCCTCGTGCCCAAGGCCGATGTGCCGATCATGATCGTCGTTGACGGCGAGGAGATCTCACTCGGCGCCGAGAGCGGGACACGCTTCGATCCTTCAGCGATCGCGCGGCCCGCGCCGCCGTCCTTGCCCGATACCGGCGAGCCGTGCGTCGAAATCCCGCTCATCCGCCTCGCCTGGGGACGTTCTGGCGACAAGGGCGACAAGGCCAATATCGGCATCCTGCCGCGCGACCCCGCCTATGCGCCGTGGATCTGGGCCGCGCTCAGCGAAGACGAAGTCGCCGCGCGTTTCGCGCATTTTCTGAGAGGCAGTGTCGAGCGTTTCTATCTTCCCGGCACCGGCGCGATCAACTTCGTGCTCGATCGCGTGCTCGGCGGCGGAGGCGTCGCCAGCCTGCGCAACGATCCGCAGGGCAAGGGCTATGCGCAATTGCTGCTGCAGACGCCGGTCCCCATCGCGCAATCGCTCGCCGTGGCGCTCTAGATGCCCGTCTTCGCCTCGCGTATCGCGCTGTCTTCGGGCGACTTCGCGCAGAACCGCGCCGATATGCTGGCGCTTATCGACGAGCTGCGGTCGCTCGAAGCGCGCGCCGAAGCGGCTTCGGAAAAACGTCGCGCGACCTTCGAAAAACGCGGCCAACTGACCCCGCGCGAGCGCGTCACCCGGTTGCTCGATCCCGGCATGCCGTTCCTGCGCCTCCACAGCCTCGCCAATTACCTGTTCGAAGACGATAATCCCGAGACCAGCATTCCGGGCGGCAGCGTCATCCTCGGAATCGGCTATGTCAGCGGTGTGCGCTGTATGGTCTGGGCCGACGACAGCGGCATCCGCGCGGGTTCGATGACCGCGGGCGGCGCGGCGGCATGCCTCAATATCCAGGAAATGGCGCTGCGCCACAAATTGCCGCTGATTCACCTCGTAGAAAGCGCCGGCGCCAATCTGATGGGGTACAAGGTCGAAGGCTGGGCGGTCGGCGGCAGGATATTCCGCAATCTCGCGCGGATGAGCGCGGCGGGCATCCCAGTGATAACCGTGCTCCATGGCGGCTCGACGGCGGGCGGCGCCTATATGCCGGGGCTCTCCGACTATGTCATCGGCGTTAGGGGCAATGGCATGGCGGCGCTCGGCGGCGCGGCGCTTGTTTTCGCGGCGACCGGCGAGGAGGCCGACGACCGCGAGCTCGGCGGAAGCGAAATGCACGCGAGCGTCTCGGGGCTCGTCGAATATCTCGCCGAAGACGACGCCCATGGTATTGCGACGGCGCGCGGCGTTATCGGCCGGCTCGGCTGGAACCGGCGATCGGCCCCGCCGCCGCGCGAGGCCTATGATCCGCCGGATTACGCCATCGACGATCTCGCCGGCGTTGTCCCCGCCGATTACAAGCATCCCTATGACGTCCGCGAGGTCGTCGCGCGGATCGTCGACGCCTCCGATTTCGACGATTTCAAGCCGCGCTTCGGCGTCTCGACGGTGTGCCTCCAGGCGAGCATCATGGGTCATGCCTGCGCGCTGATCGGCAACAACGGCCCGATCGATCCCGACGGCGCGAACAAGGCGACGCAGTTCATCCAGCTCTGCGATCAGGCCGACATCCCGATCGTCTTCCTGAACAACACCACCGGCTATATCGTCGGCACCCGATCCGAGCAGCGCGGCATGGTCAAGCACGGCTCGAAGATGATCCAGGCGGTGTCGAACGCCCGAATTCCCAAGATCACGCTCTACATCGGCGCGAGTTTCGGCGCGGGCAATTACGGCATGTGCGGCTATGGCTATGATCCCGATTTCCTTTTCGCCTGGCCCAATGCGCTGACCGGGGTGATGGGCGGCGCACAGGCCGCGGGCACGATGAGCCATGTCGCACGGGTGCGCGCGCAGCGCAGCGGCGAGCCGCTCGACGAAGCCGCTCTCGCCGCGCAGGAAGCCGCGCTGACCGCACATTTTTCGAAGCAGGAAGGCGCATTCTATACTTCGGGCCGCGTCCTCGATCATGGCGTGATCGACCCGCGCGACACGCGCAAGGTGCTCGGCTTCGCGCTCGAAACGATCGCCGAGGCGCGGGCGCGAACGCTCTCGCCCAACAGCTTCGGCGTGGCGCGGATATGAGGGCCCGAACATGACCGATCTCCCGCAGA
>CAYQVL010000344.1:0-2597 GCA_964420825.1 uncultured Sphingomonadaceae bacterium | reverse complement strand
GTGCCATTGACCAGCGCGGCCCAGGGCGCGGCCAGCCGCTGGCTGCGCCCGAACACCGTGCATGGCCCGACACCCCATGGCGCCACCGTGGCAAACAGCTTATCGGCCACCGGCTCCACCGCGCCCGACACCATCACCGCCACCGTGTCGATGAATTCGCGCCTCGCCCATTCGAGCGCCTCCTGCGGCCAGACATCGCCCGCCTGTGCGATCCACGCACCATAGATATCGAGCGGGTTACGGTTCATGTCGATTGCTGTCCGGTTTCTGCCTTGCTGCCCAGAAGAAAGCCCGCGCACGGCGCGGCGCCATGCGCGGGCTTTTAGGGGGGTGGCCTGGCAGCGGCAAGCCCGCAGGCAAAAGTGGTGCCTTGCTTGCGGGGATGACTGAGATCCGCACGCGCCGTCACGCCGCCGCAGAAATAGTTGATTAGTTCGTCCTGGACATTCCGCCGAAGGCGGCTTCTGCACCTAGCCGTAACCACCTAAAATACATAGGTTTTATATACTATCTATGTCAGCCCAAAAATCAATCATCCAATTGAAGTTTGGTTTCGGGCGCTCTGGCTGATGTCCGCTATTGGATCGGAACCGTAAGTTCAACTCAAGGCTCTGGCCTCTAATTGCCTTCGGTTTCTGCATGCGCAGGAGCACTATCTTCGCCATGGCCGAGCGCCAGATAATCCTCGCTCCGCATCTCGATCAGTCGCGAGGCGGTGCGTTCGAATTCGAAGGCCCCGTCGCCCTCCTCGTAGAGCGCTTGCGGCTCGGCATCGGCGGCGGCGAGGAGCTTGACCTTTTGTTCGTAGAGCGTGTCGATCAGCGTCTTGAAGCGGCTCGCTTCGTTGCGCTTGTCGGGGCCCATCAACGGGATTCCGACGATCAGCACAGTATGATATTTGCGCGCGATCGCCAGATAATCAGCAGCGCCGCGTGCTTCGCCGCATAAGCGCTTGAACGAAAAGACCGCGACGCCTTTCAAGGATTTGGGCACGTGAAGACTGCGCCCGCCGGAAACCGCGATATCCTCGCTCGGCACATTGGCGGCATCGTCGGGCGAATAGTCGGTTAGGCGGAAAAACGCCTCGCGCAGCGCCGCAGTTGCAGCCTCGCCATTGGGAACATACCAAGTCGGCATGCCGCCGAGCCGGTCGAGCCGGTAATCGGTCGGGCCGTTGAGCGGCACGACTTCGAGCCGCTCTTCGATCAGCGCGATAAACGGCAGGAAAAGGTCGCGGTTGAGGCCGTCCTTGTAGAGATCGGACGGCGGACGGTTCGATGTCGTCACCATAGTCACTCCCCTTTCGAGCAACGCGGTGAACAGCCGCGAAAGGATCGCGGCGTCGGCGGTGTTGTTGACGACCATCTCGTCGATCGCGAGCAGCCGCGCGCCATCGCGGATTGCCTCGGCAACCGGCAGGATCGGGTCACCCTGCTCCTTGGCGCGCTCGCTGCGCAGCCGGTCGTGGATTTCGAGCATGAATTCGTGGAAATGGACGCGGCGTTTGGACGGGATGGCGACGAACGCGAAGAACAGGTCCATCATCATCGATTTGCCGCGTCCGACGCCGCCCCAGAGATAGGCGCCACGGATCGGATCGGGCTTGCGGGCGAGCGAGCGCCAGAGCACGCTGCCGCGGCGCGGGACCGCTTCGAGCCCGGCCGACAGCGCTGTCAGCTTATCGATGGCGCGCTGCTGGTCGGGGTCGCGGCGCAGTTCGCCGGCAGCGACCAGCATCTCGTAGCGATGCGCGAGTCCGCTCATCTCCGCCTCATTGCCGCGTGGGTTTGCGGATCGTGCCCGCAAAGCTCGCGATGCTATCCTCACCCTGAACGATCAAACCGCGCAGGAAAAGCAGTCGCCCGGTCTCGCGCAAAAGCTCGACAACCGAATCGAGCGGTTCGCCGACGCGGCCGCGGCCGATGAACTGGACCGAAAGATCGAGCGTCACCGCCGTCCCCGCGTCGATCAGGCCGAACATCCGCGAGGCGGCGAACATCGAGACATCGATCAGCGCCAACGTTACGGCGCCATGAACGGCATCCGAGAGGTTGGAGTGGATATGTTTGGGCACCATCCTGACACGCACCATGCCCCCGTCTTCCTCGCGAACCCGCATCGAACCGAGCAACGAGTTGAAGCGCGTCGGGTCGCTAAGCTCCCAAGTCAGCCAGCCGGGGTTTTCGGGATCGGGCTCATGGAAGAAGCCGGGCCGAGGTTCAGTAGTCACCCTATGCGCCGCCGCGACTGACGATCCCGCTGATTGTCTTAGACCGCCCGCTCGACCAGCAGCTTCTTGGTTTCGGCGATCGCCTTGGCCGGGTTAAGCCCCTTGGGGCAGACATTGGCGCAGTTCATGATCGTGTGGCAGCGATAGAGGCGGAACGGATCCTCAAGCTCGTCGAGACGCTCGCCGGTATGCTCGTCGCGGCTGTCGGCGAGCCAGCGATAGGCCTGAAGGAGGATCGCCGGGCCGAGGAACTTGTCCGAATTCCACCAGTAGCTCGGGCATGCGGTCGAGCAACAGGCGCACAGGATGCATTCGTAAAGCCCGTCGAGCTTGGCGCGGTCCTCGGGCGATTGCAGCCGCTCCTTGC
>CAYQVL010000343.1:0-2608 GCA_964420825.1 uncultured Sphingomonadaceae bacterium | reverse complement strand
CCGATGTCCCGACCACCGGTCAAGGCGACGACGACGAAGGCGACGACAAGCAATAATCTGTCGTATCGCTAATTCCGCAATGCTGGATTGGAAGACCGGCCTGTTCTATCGGACAGGCCGGTTTTCTTTTGCCCGCAATTGAGGGCGGAAAGGTTTGAAGCGCGCGATGCAGTTATGGGTAGGCCTCGGCAATCCGGGCGCGGAGCACACGATGAACCGGCACAATGTCGGCTTCATGGCCGTCGACGCAATCGCCGAAGTCCATGGCTTTGGCGCCGTCAAACGCCGCTTTCAAGGCTGGACGCAGGAGGGCCGGGTCGGCGGCGAGAAGATCCTGCTGCTCAAGCCCGCCACCTATATGAACAATTCGGGCCAGGCGATCGGCGAGGCGATGCGTTTCTACAAGCTCGCGCCCGAAGACGTCACGGTATTCTACGACGAGCTCGACCTTGATCCGTTCAGGGTCAAGATCAAACGCGGCGGCGGCACGGCGGGGCATAACGGCATTCGCTCTACCGACGCGCACATCGGCCCCGATTTCCGCCGTGTCCGCATAGGCATCGGCCATCCCGGCGACAAGGCGCGGGTGACGAGTTATGTGCTCGGAAATTACGCCAAGGCTGAGATCGACCCGTTGACCGACGTGCTCGGCGCGATCGCCGCCGAGGCCGACTGGCTGGCCAAGAACGACGATGCGCGCTTCATGAACGAAGTAGCGCTGCGGCTGCAAACTGGCCCTTGAAATCAGATCGCGATCCGTATTGAACGGCGGTCAAGATGTTCTTGGCGATCAAAAAGGAAGGCGGATTTTCCGCAGGCTTGATCTGTGTTATGGTCGCGGCAGCGGTCGTTACGCTAGGTCGATAGGAAGGTAGGAGTCTAATCGGCCTTATCTATTGATATACAGGGATATACTGGTGGCGGTCGATCAAATTCTGGCGAAAATGGCGACCCGCCTATCCGCGCGATATCCGCTCGATGGAAGCGATCGCGAAGCGGTACTCTCGCTACCGGTCAAAATTCGCAAGGGCAAAGCGGGCGATTATCTGGTCCGCGAGGGCGAAACGCCTTATCGTTGCGCCTTCCTTCATTCGGGCTTTGCCTATCGGCAAAAGTCCGCCACCGGCGGCGGGCGTCAGATCGTCGCGCTGCTCATACCGGGCGATTTCGTCGATCTTCAGCAGATTTTCCTGAACATTTCCGATCATAGCGTTCAGCTGATGACCGACGCCGAACTGACCGAGATCGGTATCGGCGAGATGCGCAGTGTCGCGATGAAGCACCCTACGATCAGTAGGGCGATGTGGCTCGATGCGCTGATCGAATCGTCAATTTATCGAGAATGGCTGCTCAATGTCGGACAGCGCGACGCTAGATCGCGCATCGCTCATTTTTTGTGCGAAATCGCGGTGCGGCTGCAATTGTCGGGATTTGCCGATGGCGACTCCTATGAGCTGCCAATGACACAGGAACAGCTTGGCGACGCCGTGGGACTGACCTCGGTTCACGTCAACCGCGTCCTGCAGGCGCTTGCCAAGGAGAGGCTGATCGAGCGCAAAAAGCGCCGGATCGCCGTGCCCGACTGGACCCGGCTCCGCGATGTCGCCGATTTCAACCAACGCTATCTTCATCTCGACCAGGCGGATCCCTTGACGATTTCCTGAGAACGAATGGCAGCACTTTGCCTATAGACGCCCCATTATAACCCACGGGTTTCCGCGAACCGCCGATATGCTTCGGTGATGGCTGGCCTGCCAATTTACCTTGCAACGTCGCGCTGACCTTTAGCCGCAGCAGCTCGTTACTATTTTCGTCGTCGAGGAAGAGCGTGAAATTCGCGCTGGATTTGCCGGCATGAAGATCGCTGGTGAGAATGCTTCCCGCCGCCCGCACCATTGCGCTACGCGCGGCGGCGAGATCGAACATCTCGCTGCCATCGTTGTCCGCGACATAAACGCCGTTCTGGATATGGATAAAATAACGCGGCACTGCATGATTATGCCGATTGATTCCGCGCTTGGCCCTGATGCAAATCAGCTTTTGAAGAATCTCGAAATTTAATTTTGTAACTTGAGCCGAATCCTAACGCTGATCAACGACGCCCGGTCGCCAAAGGCGCAGTCTCATACCTTGGACAGCCGACGCGGGGAGTAAAGATGGTGCAAAAAGAGAGTTTGGAATATTTTCGGACGCGCGCAATGGTGGAGTCCACCGCAGCTCGTCATGCCGGTCATCCCGCAGCGCGCGCCGCGCACAACACGCTTGCCGAATTGTATCTTGCGCGTACGGGCGACAGTTCGGGCAACAAGGTTATGCTGACAAAGCCTCATATCCCTCGGGTGCGCGACAGCATCCCGGTTAATCAATAGACTCTGACTGGTCTTTCGCCGCCAAAATCCCTATCCGCTCCATTAGCCGGCGGTGTGCCGGCTTTTCCCCACCGAACAGGGTATCGAAATGGGCTTTCGCTGCGGCATCGTCGGTTTGCCAAATGTCGGCAAATCGACGCTCTTTAACGCACTCACACAGACGCAGGCGGCGCAGGCGGCGAATTATCCGTTCTGCACGATCGAGCCCAATGTCGGCCAGGTCGCGGTGCCCGACGCGC
>CAYQVL010000342.1:0-2618 GCA_964420825.1 uncultured Sphingomonadaceae bacterium | reverse complement strand
GGTCCTTGCCGGCGACCGCGACGACGCGGCTGGCGGGATTGGCGCGTTTCATCAGGTCGCCGAGCGTCGGGACGAGCAGGTGCATCGCCGATGGCGTGTAATCGCTCGCCGACGAACCCGCGACGGTTTCGTCTTCGGCGCAATAGACGCGGACATCGTCGCGCGCGACGTCGAGATCGTGCCAGCGGTTGGCGACGATGCCCGAGCGCGCGGGGTGCGCGCCGGTGAGGATCGTCGAATGGCCGGGGCAGGTTTCGGTGGCGGCATGCGCCTGATAGCCCGAGGGAAAGACCGCGCCCTCGAGAAGCCGCGCGAAGCCGCCGGTGAAATGCCGGCGATATTGGGCGAAGAGATCGGCGCCCAATTGATCGACCGAGATCGCGACGACGAGGCGCGGCGGCGTTTGCGGCGGCGACTCATTCTGTGCTAAAGCCGGGACAGCGAGCGCAAATGCTGTAACCAGCGCGGCGATGCGAGCGAAATCCATAGACCAATCCTCTCATGGTGCGCAGGGCGACGGGCGATGCTATAGCGTGCCCGCCAAGGAGCTAACAAGTTTGACGCGTTTTTTCCGACATCAACTCTGTTCCGCGCTGCTTGCATTGGTTGCTTGCGGCGCCTCTTGGCTTGCGGCGGCGCCGGCGAGCGCGCAGGCGCCGCGCCCCAACGCCATCGCCACGGCGCTGCTCGCCGAAACCGGCGCGCCCGCGCCCGGGCGGAGCTTCACGATCGCGATCCGCATGAGCCCCGATCCGGGCTGGCACGGCTATTGGCTCAATCCCGGCGAGGCCGGAATTCCCGACAGCTTCATATGGGACTTGCCCGACGGCGTGACGATCGGCGATCTGCGCTATCCGGTGCCCGAGCGGCTCGTCATTGGCGGCATCATGAACTATGTCTATGAGGCCGAATACGGGCTGCTCGCCGAGATAACGCTGGCGCGCGATATCGCGCCGGGAACGACGATCCCGCTGCGCGCGCGCGGCCAGTGGCTCGCCTGCACCGACGAGATTTGCGTTCCCGAAAGCGGCGATCTCGCGCTCGATCTGCGCGTCGGCGATGGCGGATCGCGCGACAGCGCGCGCTTCGACCGATATCGCGCGAAACTGCCGCGGCCGCTGGGCAGCGAGGCGAGCTTTGCGCTGGCAGGCGGGACGCTGAGGCTGGCAATCCCCTTTCCGCGCGAGGCCGAGCTTGCCGCGCCCTATTTCTTCGCGGCGACCGACGGCGTGCTCGATTACAGCGCGCCGCAGCGGATTTCGCGCAACGGCGATCTGCTGATCATCGAGGTTCCAGCCGAAAGCGGCGCAGCCGATGCCGGGCGAATCGACGGACTGCTCAAGATCGGCGCCGACGACGGGTTGATGCTGAGCGCCGTAGCGGGCGAGGTCCCGGCGGCGGGCGTCGCCATCGCGGGGACGGAAGATGGCGGTTCGGCGCTGGCGCGCGGCGAGATCGGCGCGGTGCTGCTTGTGCTCGGCGGGGCGATTTTGGGCGGGCTGCTGCTCAACGTCATGCCGTGCGTCTTTCCGATATTGAGTTTGAAGGCGCTGAGCCTCGCCAAGGCCGGCGGCGACGAAGCTGCGGCGAAGCGCGACGCGCTCGCCTATACCGCCGGCGTCGTCATCGTCGCGCTCGGGCTCGGGATCGCACTGCTCGGGCTGCGCGCGGGAGGGGCTAGCGTCGGCTGGGCGTTCCAGCTGCAAGACCCGCGGATGATCCTTTTCCTCTTGTTGCTGGTCACCGCGATCGCGCTCAACCTTGCCGGAGTGTTCGAACTGCCCGGGCTGTCGGGCGGCGGACGGCTTGCCGACAGGGACGGAGCGGCGGGGAGCTTTTTCACCGGCGCGCTCGCAGCGTTCGTCGCGACACCCTGCACCGGGCCGTTCATGGCGGTGGCGCTGGGCGCGGCGCTGGTCGTGCCGACGGCTCTCGGGCTGGCGATCTTCGCCGGGCTCGGGCTGGGACTGGCGCTGCCCTTTCTCGCGCTCGCCTTCATCCCGCCGCTGCGCCGCCGCCTGCCTAAACCTGGACCCTGGATGGCGCGATTCCGCCATTTGATGGCGGTGCCGATGTTGCTGACCGCGCTCGCGCTCGGTTGGGTGCTCGGGCGGCAGACCGGCGTCAACGGTATGACGCTCGGCATCGCCGCCGCGCTCGGCATCGCGCTTGCGCTGTGGTGGGCGGGGAGCCGACAGGTCGCGGGCAAGCGCGCCTGGCTGCCGATCGTTCCGGCGATGGCGGTGACGATCGCCGCGCTCGCGCTGGTGCCGCAGGCCGGGTCGGCGCAGGTGGCGCCGAGCGGGGTGCTCGACGCCGAGCCGTTCGGCGAGGCGAGGCTCGACGAATTGCGCGCCGAAGGCCGCCCGGTCTTCGCATATTTCACCGCCGACTGGTGCATCACCTGCAAGGCCAATGAAGCGGGCGCGCTCGCCAGCGCCGAGGTCGCCGAGGATTTCGCGGCGAATAATGTCGCGGTGCTCGTGGGTGACTGGACCAATGGCGACCCGGTCATCGGGCGGTTTCTCGAGCATCATGGCCGCTCGGGCGTGCCGCTCTATCTCTATTATCCGCCGGGCGGCGAGGCGGAGATATTGCCGCAGATTTTGACGGTGGGG
>CAYQVL010000341.1:0-2626 GCA_964420825.1 uncultured Sphingomonadaceae bacterium | reverse complement strand
CCGCCGGCATCAAGGATCGCCATATTCGCGGCATTGGCGATCGATTGACCGACCCCGGCATTGTTTCCGGTCATCGGCACGAGCAGGGCGACGCGATGGCGCTGCTCGTCCTGCGGAATGCCGCCGGTGATGGGTTCGGGCGTCTCGACCTGTGGCGGAGCCTCGGTCGGCGGCGGCGCGCCGCGCGGTACGAGCGTCTGACACCCTGCAAGCGCCATCGCCATCGCGATTACGCCGAATCGAATTAAAGCGGAGCGCCGTTGCCCCCGCTGCCTCTGCAATGCCATGACGTGAATCCTATGAACGATACGCTACCTCCGGGCCTTTATATCGTCGCCACACCTATCGGCAACTTGCAAGATATCTCGGCGCGCGCGGTGGCGACGCTGCGGGCCGCCGATGTGATTGCCGTCGAAGATAGCCGCGTGACAGCGAAGTTGCTCAATCACCTCGGGCTTAAAAAGCAGATGATCGCCTATCACGACCATAGCGGCGACCATGTGCGCCCGGCATTGATCACGCGCATGGCGAGGGAAATGGTCGTTCTCGTCTCGGACGCCGGAACGCCGCTGATTTCCGATCCAGGCTACAAACTGGTTCGCGACGCGCGCGATGCAGGTATGATGATAACGACAATCGCCGGGCCCTGCGCGGCGATTGCAGCGCTTACGCTGGCGGGGCTACCCACCGACCGCTTCCTGTTCGCGGGATTTCTTCCGGCCAAGGCCAAAGCGCGCGATGCGATGATCGACGAGATCGGCGCGGTGCGTGCAACGCTGCTACTTTACGAATCGGGGCCGCGGCTCGGCAAAACACTGGCGGCTCTGGCAGCGCGGCTTGGACAGCGCGATGCCGCGGTGGCTCGCGAAATCAGCAAGAGATTCGAAGACGTCGTTACCGGTACGCTCGCCGCGCTGGCCGAACGCTTTGCCAATGAGACGCCCAAGGGCGAAATCGTGCTCGTCATCGGCCCGCCGGGCGACAAGCCGCCGCTCGAACAGAGCGAGATCGATGCTGCCCTGAGCGAGGCGCTGACCCGGCTCTCGACGGGCAGCGCCGTGCGCGAGGTGGCGGACACATTGGGCCTCAAACGCAGCGACCTCTACGAGCGCGCGCTCGCGCTCAAGTCGCGCAAGTGAACCGCCATCGCGCCGAAAAGCGCGGTCGGCACGGCGAGCAGCTCGCCGTCTGGTACCTCCGCCTCAAGGGATACACTATCCTCGGCCAACGGATCAGGACGCCGCGCGGCGAGGTCGATCTAGTCGCCCGGCGCGGTCTGACGATCGTCTTTGTCGAGGTCAAGACACGTGACACCAAGGCCGAACTCGATCTCGCGATTGATGAGCGTCGCCTGGCCCGCGTCGCTGCCGCCGCCGAGGCGCTCGCGCCGCGCTATGCGCGCCAAGGCGAGAACATCCGCATCGACGTCATCCTGATCGCGCGACATTGCTGGCCCGAGCATATTGAAAATGCGTGGATCGGGTAAGGCAACCTTCGACAGGGACCGATCGCCCGGTATAGAGGATGCCGGTTCGACAGGAGATGACAATGCCCCTCAACGTCGCGATCCAGATGGACCCCATGGAAACGGTCAAGATCGCCGGCGATTCGAGCTTTGCGATCATGCTCGCGGGCCAGGCGCGCGGTCATGGCTTTCGGCATTACGACGTCCGCACGCTGAGCTACACCGCCGATGGTCGGCTGACGGCTCGCGCCCGGCCGGTTACCGTCCAGCGCATCGAGGGCGATCACCACAGTTTCGGCGATTTCGAGACGGTCGATCTGCGCGCCGATATCGATGTCGTACTGATGCGGCAGGACCCTCCCTTCGACCTGTCCTACATCACCGCCACACATTTGCTTGAGCGCATCCAGCCCGACACGCTCGTCGTCAACGATCCCGCTTCGGTGCGCAATGCGCCTGAAAAACTCTTCGTGCTCGATTTCGCGCGATTCATGCCGCCGACACTGATCACGCGCAGCCTCGACGACGTCCGCGCCTTCCGGGCCGAACATCGCGAAATCGTCGTCAAACCGCTCTACGGCAATGCCGGATCGGCGGTGTTCTTCGTCGGCGAGGAGGATCGCAATCTTGCCGCGCTGACCGAATTGTTCGGCGAGGTTTGGGTCGAACCCTTCATGGTCCAGGCCTTCCTCCCCGATGTTGCGCGGGGCGACAAGCGCATCATTCTCGTCGATGGCGAGGCGACCGGCGGGGTCAACCGCCTTCCGAAAAAGGGCGAAATCCGCTCGAACTTCGCGGTCGGCGGATCGGGCGCGGCCTCCGAGCTGACGGTCCGCGAGCATGAAATTTGCGAAGCGCTCGGGCCCGAACTCAAAAAGCGCGGCTTGCTGTTTGTCGGGATCGACGTGATCGGCGGCTATCTGACCGAGATCAACGTCACCTCGCCGACCGGCATCGTAGCGATCGACGCGTTCAACGGAACCGACACCCCCGGCAAGATTTGGGAAGCGATCGAAAGTAAGCTCTAGCTCTCACGCCCGTGGATGCGCATTACGGTAAACGTCGAGCAGATGCGCGGCATCGACCGAGGTATATATCTGCGTCGAGCTCAAACTGGCATGGCCGAGCAATTCCTGGAGCGAGCGCAGATCGGCGCCGCGC
>CAYQVL010000340.1:0-2626 GCA_964420825.1 uncultured Sphingomonadaceae bacterium | reverse complement strand
GGATTGACCGTATGGACGACGCCGCCCATGCCGATGATACCGTACCAGCTGCTCAGATGGTAGCCGTGGTTCATCGCCAGCGTGGCGATGCGGTCCCCCTTTTTCATTCCGAGCCGTTCGAGCGCCTGCGCGAATTTACGGGCGTCGATAGCGATACCCGCCCAGTTGCTGCGCGTCGTGCTGCCGTCGGCCCAGCGGGTGACGATCTCGCGATTGCCATGCTCGCGCGCTGCATGGTCGATAATCCGCGTTACGCGCAGCGGCGCGCTCTGTATTCCACCTAACATGGCCATCCTCCCGTTTGGGTTTTTTGCGAGCATATTAGCCGGGGCGCGGCGGGCGTCCAGCGGCAATCGCGTCAGGAGACCAGAGCGAGAGCGGGTTTTTCGTCGGCCGATAGGATTGCGCTGATCACGCCGGGCAGATTGCGCACGGTTTCGGCGCATTCAGCGTCGAGCAGAAAATCGCTGCCGAGGGCAAGCCGCGCCTCGCCGCCGTCGCCCAGCGGAGCATAGAGGAGAAGTTCGCCGCGTCCGCCGCGCGCGCCGGTCAGCGCATCGGCGAGCGTGCGAACGGCGGCGGCGTCTTCAACGCGAACCAGCAGCGCCATCCGGCTGCGATCGGCGAGGCTCTCGAAGGACTGGAAGCGGCGGATTGTGACGCGCGGCGTCTCCTCGCCCGGCTGCCAGTCGAGATCGACGTGCATCAGGCCGCACAGTCCGTCGTGCGCTGCGCTTTCAAGATCGGCGCATGGGCCTTCGTCGAAGGCGCTGGCGATAAACTGCCCCGAGGTGTCGGAGATCGTGGCGGTGACGAAGGGCTTGCCGCGCCGCGAGGTCCGCTTGCGGACGCTCTCGGCCAGACCCGAAAGGACGGCGCCGACGCGGCCGCCGGCGACCGGCGCGGGCTGTGCGGCAATGTCCGCAAAGCTCTGCGCGCCATAGGCGTCAGCGAGGTGGCGATAATTGTCGACCGGGTGCGCCGAGAAATAGAAACCGAAGGCCTCTTTCTCCTGCGCCATGCGTTCGGCGAGTGGCCAATGCGCCTCGGATGCCAGACGAATATGCGCGATATCGGCGTCGCCCTCGCCGCCGAACAGGCCGCCCTGCCCGCTCTCGCGCGCGTCGGCTGCGTTCGAGGCAACAGCGAGAATCGTCTCGACACTGGCAAAGGTTGCCGGCCGGTTGGCTTCGAGGCCGTCGAATGCGCCCGCCGCGGCGAGGCTTTCGAGCTGGCGGCGGTTAAGCAGATGCGGATCGACACGCGCGGCGAAATCGTCGAGGCTTTCGAAATCGCCATCGGCCGCGCGTGCGATGGCGAGCTGTTCCATCGCCTTGCCGCCGACCCCTTTCAGCGCGGCAAGCGCATAGCGGACGGCGTATCCCTCGTCATGGGGCTCGACGGTGAAATTCGCTTCGCTCGCGTTGACGCAGGGCGGCAGACAACTGATCCCCGTGCGGCGCATATCCTCGACGAATATGCCGAGCTTGTCGGTCTGGCCCATGTCGTAGCACATAGACGCGGCGTAGAATTCGTGCGGATAATGCGTTTTGAGCCAGGCGGTCTGATAGGCGATCAGCGCATAGGCCGCGGCATGGCTCTTGTTGAAACCGTAGCCTGCGAATTTGGCGATCAAATCGAACAGCTCGTTGGCCTTGGCCGCGCTCGTACCGCGCTCGACCGCGCCATCGACGAAACGCTGGCGCTGCGCGTCCATCTCGGACTGGATCTTCTTGCCCATCGCGCGGCGGAGCAGGTCGGCGTCGCCGAGCGAATAGCCGGCGAGCACCTTGGCCGCCTCCATCACCTGTTCCTGATAGACGAAAACGCCGTAGGTTTCCTTGAGGATCGGCTCGAGATCGGGGTGCGGATAGGCGATCTCTTCCTGACCGTTCTTGCGGGCGCCGAACATCGGGATATTGTCCATCGGCCCCGGACGATAAAGCGAAACGAGCGCGATGATATCCTCGAAACAGGTCGGTTTGACCGCCGCGAGCGTCCGCCGCATGCCTTCGGATTCGAGCTGGAACACGCCGGCCGTATCGCCGTGCTGGAGAAGTTCGTAGACCTTCTCGTCGTCCCAGCCGAGGCGGTCGAGATCGACCGTTATATCGCGTTCGGCGAGCAGATCCTTGGCTTTTTGCAGCACCGAAAGCGTCTTGAGGCCGCGGAAGTCGAACTTGACCAAACCCGCCTTTTCGACATTCTTCATATCGAACTGGGTGACCGGGATATCCGAGCGCGGATCGCGATAGAGCGGAACGAGCTTGTCGAGCCGGCGATCGCCGATGACCACGCCGGCCGCATGCGTCGAGGCATGGCGCGGCAGACCCTCGAGCTTCATCGCCAGATCGACGAGGCGTTTGACGTCACTGTTGCCCTTATATTCGGCGGCGAACTCGCTGACGCCGTTGAGCGTCCGTTCGAGCGTCCACGGGTCGGTCGGGTGGTTGGGGACCATCTTGGTGAGCCGGTCTACCTGGCCATATGGCATCTGCAGCACGCGGCCGACGTCGCGCAGCACGGCGCGCGACTTCATCGTCCCGAAGGTGATGATCTGCGCAACTTGGTCGCGGCCGTATTTCTGCTGGACGTAGCGGATAACCTCGCCGCGCCGCGTTTCGCA
>CAYQVL010000339.1:0-2642 GCA_964420825.1 uncultured Sphingomonadaceae bacterium | reverse complement strand
TATGCCGCGCCGGTGATGGCGGCGGACATCACCGCGCGTTTCCCGAGCGAGAATATCACCGTCGTTTCGCCCGATGTCGGCGGCGTCGTCCGCGCGCGCTCGCTCGCCAAACGGCTCGACAATGCGCCGCTGGCGATCGTCGACAAACGCCGCGAACGGCCCGGCGAATCGGAGGTGATGAACATCATCGGCTCGGTTGAGGGCCGCTTCTGCATCATCGTCGACGATATCGTCGATTCGGCGGGGACGCTGTGCAATGCGGCCGCGGCGATGAAGGAAGCCGGCGCCGAGGATGTCGTTGCCTATTGCACCCATGGCGTGCTCTCGGGCGGCGCGGTGGCGCGCGTCGATGGATCGGTGATGAAGGAACTGGTGATCACCGATTCGATCGGCAATCACGAGGCAATCTCCGAGACCTCCAAAATTCGCCACCTGCCGGTCTCGCCGCTGTTCGCCGAAGCGATCCGCCGGATCGCCGATGAGAGCTCGGTATCGAGCCTGTTCGACTAGGAGCAGCGCATGGCCCGAATCGACAATGACATTGCGCTTGCGCAAAGGCTCGCCGACGTCGCAGGCGAGGCGATCCGGCCCTTTTTCCGCGCCGACTTCGGCCTCGAAGACAAAGCCGATCAGTCGCCGGTAACCGAGGCAGACCGCACCGCCGAAGCCGCGATCCGCAGCATTCTCGAAACCGAACACCCTGATGACGGCATTATCGGTGAGGAATTCGGCACGGTGCGCGAGAATGCAGCCAGACAATGGGTGATCGACCCGGTCGATGGCACGACAAGCTTTATCGCCGGCCGGCCGATCTTCGGCACGCTGGTTGCCCTATTGCAGGATGGCTGGCCGGTGATCGGGGTAATCGACCAGCCGATCGCCCGCGAGCGCTGGCTTGGCGCGCTGGGGAGACCGACAACATTCAACGGCGCGCCGTCCCGGACGCGGTGTTGCCGCGCGCTCGACAAAGCCACCTTGGCGACGACCGGCCCGCACTGTTTCAGCCGGAGCGAAGGCGAGCATTTCCTCGCGCTCGCCGGTAAGGTTGCGCCGCGCCGCATCGTCTATGGCGGCGATTGCTATAACTACGGGCTGCTCGCCTCGGGGCATCTCGATATCGTCGTCGAGGCCGGGCTCAAGCTCCACGATTTCGCCGCGCTCGTACCGATCGTCGAAGGCGCGGGCGGGCGGATGTGCGACTGGAGCGGCGATCCGCTCGGCGCGCATAGCAAGGGCGATGTGATAGCGCTTGGCGATCCGGCGCGGCTCGACGACATCATGGAAGCGTTGCACGCCGGTCACTGACGCATGGTCGCGCTATTCCTTGACCGGCCCGCCGATCGACCAGCTGAAGCCGAAGGGATCGTCTATCCGGCCGTAGCGATCGCCCCAGAACTGGTTTTCGAGCGGCATCCGCACCGTCGCGCCGGCCGCAACCGCCTTCTCGAACCAGGCGTCGGCGTCGCCGACCTGGAGATGGAGCGTCGTCGCGGCGGGCGGCGCATAGTCGCCACCGTGGAATTCGGGGAAATCGTCATTGAGCATCACCGAGCCGCCATTGATCTGGAGGTGCGAATGCATGATCCGCTTTCCGTCGTCGGCCAAATGGCGCATCTGCTCCGCCGCGCCGAACGCCGCGGTATAGAAATCGACAGCCTCGCCCGCACGGCCATCACCGATCGTCAAATGCGGCGTGACGCCGCCCGCTGGGCCTTGGTTCCGGTCTGCCATGATAAATTCCCCGAGTCGTTTCACCGCCAGATTAGCACAGGAGCGCGGGCGGTACGCGGCTAGAATATCCCGAGGCTGAGAAAGCCGCCGTCAGCACCATCGGCTCCGCTTTCGCCGCCCTCGCCGATATCGCAACGGCGCTCGCCGCCTTGAGTGCGCTGCGCTCCGGCGCGCGCGCCGCCGAGGATAAGATCGGCGGCGGTGAGCCCGTTTCGCACCGTGAAGGCGATCGGACCGCAATTGATCCGAATAGGCTAATCGAGACCGTCTTCGAACGTCAGCCGGACGAAGACGCCGATATCGAGTTCGCGGCCGGGGATGAGCGCGAAGAGTGCCCCCGATCCTGTCATGCCGCGTCGACCCCTGCTCGGTCACGCGAAAGAAACACCGTTTCGTGGGCGCGGGTTCCGGCTTTGCGCATTGCCTTTCATGCCGCAGCGCACTATAGCCCCGCGCTTCTAACGATTTTGGAAGAGCTGTCCGGCCAGTATGGGCTGCCGAGGCCGCTCGCAAATCGTCAACTATGAGGAGACGAAAATGCCCAAGCTCAAGACCAAGAGTGGCGTCAAAAAGCGCTTCAAGGTCACCGCCACCGGTAAAGTGCTGCATGGCGTGGCCGGCAAACGCCACAGGCTGATCAGCCACAATTCGAAATATATCCGCCAGAATCGCGGCACCACCAAATTGTCCGACGCCGATGCCAAGACAGTCAAGAAATGGGCGCCCTACGGGCTGCGCTAGGAGGTAAGCGAAAATGGCACGAGTAAAACGCGGGACCACCACCAAGGCCCGTCACAACAGATTATTGGAACAGGCCAAAGGCTATTGGGGCCGGCGCAAGAACACCGTTCGCGTCGCGCGCCAGGCTGTCGAAAAGGCCGGCCAATATGCGTATCGCGACCGCAAGGTCA
>CAYQVL010000338.1:0-2651 GCA_964420825.1 uncultured Sphingomonadaceae bacterium | reverse complement strand
GTCGAGGCGTCCCGTTTCGCACCCTTCGCCCAGCCTTTCAGCCGCATCGCGCAACGCTTCACGCACAATCATGCGCGTCAATCGTCGAGATGGGCCAGGCGCTCGCCCTCATCTTCGGAGATCAGCGCGGTGACGAGATCCTGCAGCCCCGGCCCCTCGAGAATCTCGGGCAGCCTGTGGAGCGTCAGGTTGATCCGATGATCGGTGACGCGGCCCTGCGGGAAATTATAGGTGCGGATACGTTCGGAGCGGTCGCCCGAACCGACCATCGACTTGCGCGCGCCGGCATATTCGGCCGCGGCGATCGCGCGCTCATGCTCGTAGAGCCGCGCGCGCAGCACCTTCATGCCCTTCTGCTTGTTCTTGTGCTGCGATTTCTCGTCTTGCTGCGAGACGACGATGCCGGTCGGGATATGCGTGATCCGCACCGCGCTGTCGGTGGTATTGACCGATTGCCCGCCTGGCCCCGAGGCGCGGAAGACGTCGATGCGCAGATCCTCGTCGTTGATCTGGACGTCGACCTCTTCGGGTTCGGGCAGGACCGCGACCGTCGCCGCCGAGGTGTGGATACGCCCGCCGCTTTCGGTGACGGGGACACGCTGGACGCGGTGGACGCCGCTCTCGAATTTGAGCTGCGCGAACACCCCCTTTCCGGTGACATTGACGACGACTTCCTTGTAGCCGCCGACGTCGGCGGCGCTCGCCGAGATCAACTCGAACCCCCAGCCCTGCTCCTCGGCATAGCGTTGGTACATGCGCAGCAGATCGCCTGCGAACAAAGCTGCCTCGTCGCCGCCCGTTCCGGCGCGGATTTCGAGCATCGCCGGGCGTTCGTCGGCGCTGTCCCTGGGGAGCAGCCGAACCGCGAGCGCGCGCTCGGCTTCGGGGATCGCGGCCTTGAGTTCCTCGGCCTCGAGTTCGGCCATTTCCCTCATTTCGGGATCGGCGAGCATATCGCCGAGCGCTGCGAGCTCTTCGCGTAACCGTCTGAGTTCGCGCGCGGTTTCTGCGATCTCTCCGATCTCGGCATATTCCTTCGAGAGCGCGACGAATTCCTCGGTCGGCAGATCGCCGGTCGCCATCCGCGCCTGCAGCTCCTCCTGCCGCGACAGAATCGCGTCGATACGGTCGGGGGAGATGGTGGTCATTCGTCGAATACTGCTGCGATAGGGTTGCCGGCGGCGTCGCTGCGGGTCGGCTTGCGATAATCGTAGAGGTCGGCAGCGCGCTGCGCCTCGATCCGATCGCCGATCCGATCCATCGGAACCGCACGCTGATCGCCGGTCCGCATGGATTTGAGCTGGACCATGCCCTTTTCGAGTTCCTCGCTGCCGAGGATAATCGCGTAGCGCACGCCAGCGGCATCTGCCTTCGCCATCCGCTTTTTCATATTGCCCTTATATGCCATGACCGCGACGATGCCCTGTTCGCGAATATCCTTGAGCAGCGCAGGGGCGGCTGCTTCAGCCTGTTCGCCCAAAGGGATCATAGCGACGAAAGGCGGACGACCGATGTCGGCCTCCATCAACATAGCCAGCCGCTCGATCCCCGCCGCCCAGCCGACCGCCGGGGTCGGCGGGCCGCCGAGCGCTTCGATCAAGCCGTCATAGCGGCCGCCGCCCAGGACGGTGCCCTGCGCGCCCAAGCGGTCGGTGACGAATTCGAAGGCGGTGTGACGGTAGTAATCGAGCCCGCGGACGAGGCGGGCATTGCGCTCCCAGCCTACACCGGCGGCATCGAGACCCGCCGTAACCTGCGCGAAAAAATCCGCCGCATCGTCGCTCATCACGTCGTCGATACCGGGCGCGGCGTCGGCGATCGGGCGGTCGCGCGGGTCCTTGCTGTCGAGGATGCGCAGCGGATTGCGCTCCAGCCGCTCTTGACTGTCTTCGGAAAGCTCGCCGCGATGCGCCTCGAAATGCGTTACCAGCGCATCGCGCCACGCCTCGCGCGTCGCGGCGTCGCCGAGCGTATTGAGCTGGAGCGTCACGCCGTCGGCCACACCGAGTTCGTGCAGCAGCTGGTCGGCCATCACCAGCAATTCGACATCGGCGGCGGGTTCGGCGGCGCCGATGATCTCGGCGTCGAGCTGATGGAACTGGCGGAAGCGGCCCTTTTGCGGGCGTTCGTAGCGGAAGAGCGGGCCGTGCGTCGCGAGCTTCAACGGCACATATTGCCGCCAGCCGTTGGTCAGATAAGCGCGCGCGATGCCGGCGGTGAATTCGGGGCGGAGCGTCAGCGAATCGCCGCCGCGATCCTCGAAACTGTACATTTCCTTCGAGACGACATCGGTGGTCTCGCCGAGCGAGCGCGCGAAGACCGCGGTCGCCTCGAAAACCGGCACCTCGACGCGGCCGAAACCGTAGAGACGCCGGACGCGATCGAAGACATCGACGACATGCGCGAAGCGCTCGGCCTGCTCACCGAGCATATCCTGCGTACCGCGGATCGCCTGGGGGGTGTTTCTGCTCATCGTCGCGCTCTCTAGGCGAGATGATCGCAAATCGCTAGCGTCGCGGGGCCATGGCGCAGCCGCATCGGCCACGCTACAACGCCCCGCATGAACATCGATCTCATCCCGACCGGCGATAACCCGCCCGATCGCGTCAACGTCATCATCGAAGTGCCCGTCGGCGGCGAGCCGGTGAAGT
>CAYQVL010000337.1:0-2653 GCA_964420825.1 uncultured Sphingomonadaceae bacterium | reverse complement strand
GAATGCGCATTCGGATCGCGGCGGCGGGTCCTCGCAGGCTGATCGCGGCAACAAAGATGCTCAGCGTGGCGGCGGCAACGAGCGCCGCGCGGAACGCGGCGACCGCGCCGATCGTGGCAATGCGGGCCGACCCGACCGCGCCGATGAGCAGGCGCAACGCGGCGACCGAAATACCCACCGCGGCGAACGGGCGGACCGGCCCGCCGATGGCGACAGACGAGGCGAAAACAACCGTGATCGCCAGGCCGAGCGCGATGATCGCGGTCAGGGCAATCGGCACAGCGAAAGCCGGACCGATCGTGGAAATCGCGGTGATCAACGAGCGGAGCGCGGCAACCGCGAAGACCGCCGCGCCGACCGGGACAATGGGCGTGACCGCGACCAGGCTCGCGATCTCTCCGAACGTCGCGAGCGCAACCTGCGCGTCGCGTCGGAGCGGGCCGAACGCCATCGCACGCTGATAAATCGTCGCGATCGCCGCACGGACAATCGGCGCGACGCCAATGGCCGCGACCTTGCCGATATAGACTTCTATCGCGAACGCCGCTGGGATGGCGGCGATTATCGTGATCGCCTCGGCCGCGCCCGCGCCCTGCAAAGGACAGGCTGGCAATCGCGTTTCTGCCCTCCCGGGCTTGCAAACCAGAATGAGCTTTGCATGCCGCCGGGCCAATATCGCAAACTCTATAATCGCGGCGCGCGTTTCGATCGCCGGGGATACGACCTGCCCGAATGGTATCGCGCCTCCTATCGCGACCGTGGGCTTTGGGGCTTGTTCGGCGGCGAATCCAATTATCGCTACGCCAACGGCTATGCCTATCGTCTCGATCCCGCGACGCAGATCGTTACAGCGTTGTTTCCGGTGATCGGTGGCGCCTTGGGTATCGGTCAGGCGCTGCCGACAGGCTATAATGTCTATAATTTGCCGACACAGTATCGCCCGCTCTATCGCGACGACGACTTCAATTATCGCTATGGCGACAACGCCATCTTTCGGGTCGACCCAAACAACAACCGGATTCTCGGAATCTCACAACTGCTGACCAATGATTTCACCGTTGGCCGCCCCGTTCCTTCGGGTTATGATGCGTACAACGTCCCCTATGGTTATCGCGACGCATATTCCGACGATGACCAGTATCGCTATCGCTATAATGACGGGCAAATCTATCAAATCGATACCGGAACGCAGTTGGTGCTCGCCGCGATAAACCTGTTTGCCTGATCGAATTGTGGGAGAGCTTCCAATGAAGAAATATATTATGTGCGCGCCGCTTGCGGCTATGCTTCTTGTAACCACGGCCTGCGTAAAGGCGGATGACGATAACGGTGACGAAAGCGCCACGACGACAAGCGCCGAGGCCGCGGATGGCGCGCCCGTCGCATCGGGCGAGGATCTTTCGATTGCCGAGAATCTCGCGGCGGTTGCCGATCTGTCGACATTCAACGATGCGGTGGCGGCGGCGGGACTGACCGAAACGCTGGGAGGGGCGGGTCCCTATACGGTTTTTGCACCGACCGACGCGGCCTTCGAGAGCGTCGAAAATGCCCGAGAGATGCTCGATCGAGGCGGGGCGCCGCTGGTCAATCTGATGAGTTATCATATTGTGCCGGGTGTCGTGGCTGTGGAAGATTTGCGCAACGCGATCGAACAAGGCGGCGGTTCCGCGGAAATCGCCACAATGTCTGGCGCGACACTGACCGCGCGGCTGGATGGAGATGACGTCGTGATCTCCACCGGAGCGGGCAATCAGGCCCGCATAACCGAGGCGGACAAGGCGCAGATCAACGGCATGGTGCATGTCATCGATGGGGTTCTGCAGCCGGTTGCGGCGAATGGCGGCGGCGGCGGGTGAGGCACAGCGGAGCTGCGGCCAGATTCAACCGATCGCACTGGGCGTGCCGGAGGGCCGCCCTTATTTCTTTGGTCTCGAATTGACAGAACAGTGTTTCCACAGACTGAGCGAGATCCGAGAGTGGGAAGCTCGCATTGCGGCCAACAACCGCTGTTTTTGCCAGGGTTACGGCGTTAGCACGGTATCCTCGGCGGTTGCCGCCCGCCCGGGATAATCGGTCGTGTAATGCAGCCCGCGGCTTTCGTGGCGCGACAGTGCCGAGCGGACGATCAGGCCGGCGACCTCGATCAGGTTGCGCAGCTCGATCAGATCGGGCGTGACGCGGAAATTGCCGTAATAATCATCGACCTCGCGGCGCAGCAGCTCGACGCGGTGCTGCGCGCGTTCGAGGCGCTTGGTGGTGCGGACGATGCCGACATAATCCCACATGAAGCGGCGGATCTCGCGCCAATTGTGGTGGACGACGACCTCTTCGTCCGAATCGGTGACGCGGCTTTCGTCCCAGGCGCGGATGGCCGGAGGCGGCGGCAGATCATCCCAATGGGCGGCGATATCATTGGCCGCCGCCTCGCCGAAAACGAAGCATTCGAGCAGGCTGTTCGAGGCCAGCCGGTTGGCGCCGTGGAGCCCGCTCTCGCTGACCTCGCCGGCGGCATAGAGCCCCGGCAGGCCGGTGCGCCCGGCAAGATCGATGCGGACGCCGCCGCAGGTATAATGTTGCGCGGGAATGACGGGGATCGGCTCCTTGGTCATGTCGATGCCGAGCTTGAGCAATTTCTCGTAGATATTGGGGAAAT
>CAYQVL010000336.1:0-2656 GCA_964420825.1 uncultured Sphingomonadaceae bacterium | reverse complement strand
TTCGCGAGAATCGGCGGGGGAGATGCACATGGGCGATACGCGGACACGCAAGGCTATTTTCATCACCGGCGGGGCGTCGGGCATCGGCCGCGCGGTCGCCGTCTATTTCGCGCGGGCCGGCTGGTTCGTTGGCCTCGCCGACGTCAACGAGCCCGGAATGGCGGAAACCGCCGCCATGCTGCCCGAGGGGCAAAGCTCGATCCACCGGCTCGACGTCACCGACCGTGCGCAATGGCGCGAGACGATCGCGGCGTTCGGCGCGGCGAGCGGCGGACGGATGGACGTGCTCTTCAACAATGCCGGCATCGGCATCGGCGGGCCGCTCGAGGAGATGAGCGATGCCGATATCGACCGCACGATCGCGGTCAACTTCACCGGCGTCGTCAACGGCATCCGCGCGGGTTTCGATCTGCTCAAGGCGACGCCCGGCGCCTGCATCCTCAACACCAGCTCGGCGGCGGGGATTTACGGCGCCGCCGGGCTCGTCGTCTACAGCGGCACCAAATTCGCCGTGCGCGCGCTGACCGAGGGTCTCGACATCGAATTCCGCCATCATGGCATCGCCGTGCGCGCGCTGATGCCGAGCTTCATCGATACGCCGCTGCTCGATGGCCCGGTGACCGGCAGCAACGCCTCGACGCGCGAGACGGTGACCGCGGCGGGGCTCGAAATCACCCCCGTCGAAGAGGTCGCCGAAGCGGCGTGGAATGCCGTTCATGGCAAAAAGATCCACACCACCGTCGGCAAGACCGCCAAACGTCTGGCCTTCGCCGCGCGCTGGACGCCGGGGCGGTTGCGCAAGAGTATGGGGATGGTGAACCGGCGCGAGGAGTGAGCGGCTGGGGAGGTTCCAATCCTCCCCGTTAAAGCAAAGCCTCGATCGCCTTCGCCATCATCACATCGCGTTCGCTGAGCCCGTCGGCATCGTGCGTCGTCAGCGCGATATCGACCTTGTTGTAAACATTCGACCATTCGGGGTGATGATCCATGCTCTCGGCGATCAGCGCCACGCGTGTCATGAAGGCGAAGGCCGCGCTGAAATCGGCAAATTCGAACCGTCGCGAAATGGCGTCGCGCGCCGCGTCATGGTGCCAGCCTTCGAGCTCACCCAGAGCCGTCTTGCGCGCTTCTTCGCTCAATTTATCGGCCATCGCTTCGCCTTCCTTTGAATATCGCTTGCCCCTATGTGTCGTCTCCGATGACGATTGCAAATTCCGATAGATTTCCCGGCGCGCCCGATGCCGATGCGATGGAGGCGATGGCGCGGCGGTCGCTCGAAAGCCTGCCGCCCGAATTCCTGCGCGAAATGGGCAATGTCGTGCTTCGCGTCGTCGAGTATGCCGATCGGGAATCGCTGGCCGCCGTCGGGCTGACTCATCCGATGCAGCTGTCGGGGCTCTACACCGGGCGCCCCGTCGGCGAGAAGAGCGTCTCGGACCCCGCCGCGATGCCTGATATCATCCATCTCTACCGCGCGCCGATCCTCGCCGAGGCGGCGCAGCGCGCGATCAGCGTCGAGCGGCTCGTCCACCATGTGCTGATCCACGAGGTCGGGCATCATTTCGGGCTTTCCGACGCCGATATGCACGCGCTCGAGGACGAAGCGGGTTGAGCGCTTCGCTGCAGCTTGAAAAACTCGGCTGCATCCGCGGCGACCGATTGCTGTTTTCGGGCATCGATCTCGCGCTCGGCCCGGGCGGCGCGGCGCGCGTCACCGGGCCCAATGGCGCGGGCAAGTCCAGCCTGTTGCGGCTGATCGTCGGACTGCTCGATGCAGCGAGCGGGCGTGTCGGCTTTGCGGGCGCGCTGGCGTTCGCCGGCGATCAAGCGGCGCTCGACCGCGATGCTTCGCTTGGCCGGGCGCTGCTCTTCTGGGCGCGGCTCGACGGCGGCCATCGCGACGATGTTGCTCGCGCGCTCGCCGCGATGGGGCTCGCGCACCTCGCCGATGTGCCGGTGCGCATGCTCTCGACCGGGCAGCTTAAACGCGCCGTGATCGCGCGCGTCATTGCCGGGCGCGCGGCGATATGGCTGCTCGACGAACCGGCCAACGGGCTCGACCGCGAGGCGCGCGGCCTGCTCGAAGCCGCCATCGCCGGCCATCGCGCCGCCGGCGGGATCGTCGTCGCGGCGACGCATCAGCCACTTGATCTGCCCGCCGCGGTCGAGATTGTCATCGGCGGGGACGCATGAGCGCGCGCTGTCGCGATGCGAAAGAGCATGGGCTCCTGCGAATGCAGGAGCCCAGAGCGGTTGGCGACGGGGTCTGGGGCCCTAGGCTCCTGCCTGCGCAGGAGCGCAATAGACCATGAGCGCGCTGCTCGATATCGCCTGGCGTGATCTGGCGCGCCATTTTCGCGGTGGCGGCTGGCTCTTGCCGCTGATCTTCTTCCTGCTCGTAGCGACGCTCTTTCCCTTCGCCATCGGCCCCGATCCGGCGCTGCTTGCGCGCGCCGGCGGCGGCGTATTGTGGACCGCGGCGCTGCTCGCGGCGCTGTTGCCGATCGACCGGCTGGTCGCGCCCGATGCCGACGCCGGCGTGCTCGATCACTATGCGGTGCGCGGGATCAGCGAGGAGGCGGTGGCGATCGCCAAGATCGGCGCGCACTGGCTCGCCTTCGGCGGCTTCCTGCCTGGAATTTGTAGTAAGAGTTAC
>CAYQVL010000335.1:0-2658 GCA_964420825.1 uncultured Sphingomonadaceae bacterium | reverse complement strand
GCCTCGGCGAGCGCCGTGGCGCTGAAGATATCGGCGAAGACGGGCGTTTCGATGATGCTTAGCGCATCGCCGGCAAGCTGTTCGCGCATCGCCGCGTCGCCGATACCCGCCGCGTGTTCGAGCCAGCGCAATGCGGCGGGGCGGCGATCTTCGGATGGCAAATCGGGCAATCGCTCGAACAGCCGATGGAGCAGTCGGCCGCGATCGGTCGCCTGGCGCAACGCCTCGCCGGGGGGCGGATCAGCAAGTGTATCGGGGCCGAGCGACGATGGCGCACGCGGGCGCGGCGGCCGCTCTTCCTCGCGCGCCTGTGCGTACAGCCAATCGGGCTCGGCGAGGCGGGGCTGCGTTGTCCGAAGACGCGGTGCGGCTCGTTGGCGCGGCGCCGCAGGATCGCTGCCCTCGAAATGCCATGTCTCCGACCACAGCGCATCGTCGATCCAGTCGCCGCCCAGTCGTGTCATGGCGCGCTCGACGGTGGCATACCAGCTCTTCTCGGGCGCCTCGCCCTTCGCACGCGCGCCGAGCGCGCCGCCGATAACGAGATGCTCTTCGGCGCGGGTGAGCGCGACATAGAGCAATCGCCAATGTTCCTCGCTATCCTCGCGGCTTTGGGTCTCGGCGGCGGCGGCTAGCGGCCCGAGCAATTCCTCCTTGCGCGGGCGCGGAACCGGAACGACTGGGCCGCTTGCTTCGACCGGATAGGCGAGCGCGCCGCCGCCCTTATAGTCGGGATTGAAGGCCGCGTCGGCGAGAATAACGAGCGGCGACTGGAGGCCCTTGGCGCCGTGAACGGTCATCACGCGGACGGCATCTAGCGGCGCCGAGGGATCGCGCTTGATCTCGACATGGCCCTGATCGAACCACCGAAGAAAACGCTGGAGCGACGGCGCGGCCTCGCTCTCGAACTGAAGCGCGGCATTGAGCAATTCCTCAATCGGATCGCGGGCCTCTTCGCCGAGGCGGGCGAGAAGTTTCCGGCGGCCCTGCAAGGGCCCCGAGAGGATCGATTCGAGGAGTTGGTAAGGCGTGACGAGGTCGGCTTGAGCGAGGATCTCGTTTATACCGAGGAGGGTCTCGGCCTCATTTTCGTTGCGATTTCGTAATGATTTCCAAAGGCTCGCATTTCCGCGCTTTGCGAGGCCGTAAAGCCGCTCCTGCGTCCATCCGAAGAGCGGAGACACCAGTAACGAAGCGAGGTTCAAATCGTCATCGGGCTGGAGCGCGAAACGCAATGCGGCGAGCAAATCCTGGATCGCCAGCGGATCGGTCAGCATCAGCCGGTCGACGCCGGCGACGGGGACGCCCTCTTCATGCAGACGCGCGACGATCAGCGAGGCGAGCTCGCCGCGCGAGCGGACGAGAACGAGGACGTCTTCGGGGCGCAGCGCCCTGTCCTTCGCCGCAAGCCAGTGCTCGTCGTCGATCCACGTCCGCACCTGCCGCGCGAGCTTGCGCGCCATCGCAAGCGTCGCGTCACCGAGCCAGCCTTCCTCGGCCTCTTCATCGGGCGCTTCGCCGCTCACCGGCCGCAGCAGCGTGACGCGCCCGGGCAGGTTTGTCCGCGCGCTCTCGTGGGGACGCACGGCACGGTCGAGACCGATCGCCTCGCCGCCGACGTCCTCCATCACTGCATCGACAAGTTCGAGGATCGGCGGCGCCGACCGGTAGGATTTGTCGAGGCTGAGATCGCGCAGCTCGCGCTTGCGTTCGGCGATATGCGCCGAAAAACGCGCCTGTGCGGCGCTGAATTCGCGCGGATTGGTGCCCTGAAAGCCAAAGATAGCCTGTTTGAAGTCGCCGACGGCGAAGATCGTGCGGACCCGGGCGGCGCTGCCGCTCTCGGGATCGGTCTCGAAAAACTCCTCGGCGAGCTTTTCGACGATCAGCCACTGGACGGCGTTGGTGTCCTGCGCCTCGTCGACAAGGATGTGATCGATCGACTGGTCGAGCTTGTAGCGCACCCAGTCGCCCATCCCCGGCTGATCGAGGAGCTCGCCGGTCAGGCGGATGAGATCGTCGAAATCGAGCGCGCCGATGCGGCGCTTGGCGGCTTGATAGTCGCGTGCAAACTGCTGGCCCGCGCGCAGCACCGCAGCGGAAAAATCAGCGAACACCGCCTTGATCTCAATTTCAAGTAACCCGCGGACGGCCTCGTCGAGCCCGCCGGCGAGCCCGGCATAATCGCGATCGGCAGCGATGAGCTTGGCGCTGAACTTGCGCAAATCTCCCTTTTTGGTGCACCAGATTTCGCGCAGCGGAGCGAGTAGCGACACGCGCTGCGCAGGTGCGGCGGCGAGCCAGCGCGCGGCAAGCTCGGCATTGGGCACGCCCGTCGCGGCAGTTCCCCACGCCGCATTGGCCGCCGCAACGCGCCGCAATGCCGCGCAATCGAAAACACCGTCCGAACACCGGTCCGCGATCGCTTTCTCGACATCGCCGAGCGGGACACCAAGGCCGCGACGCAGCCGGTCACCGATCAGCTCGGGCGGGCCGAGCGCGGCCATTTCGACATGCGCGCGGGCGCAGCGCAGCAGAAAGCTCTCGGCGGCACCCTCGCCCAAGCGCCGGCTCAGCGTCTGAACATCGCCGATCAGCGCGCAATCGCCGCGTTCCTCGGCGGCGACGAGCATCGCCGAGAGCGTTTCGCGCGCCAGC
>CAYQVL010000334.1:0-2666 GCA_964420825.1 uncultured Sphingomonadaceae bacterium | reverse complement strand
CGGCCGGGGTAGATCACTTTCGCGATCTCTTGCCGCTCGGCGAGGATATCGGCGCGATGCAGGGCTTTTACGATCGCGGCGTGCGGATGGCGGGGCCCGTCCATTCGCGCGACAACCAGTTTGCCGACAGCGCGACTGGCGACGGCCGCTGGGGCGGGCTCAGCCCGGCCGGACGGCAATGGGTCGCCGAAATGAACCGCCTCGGCATCGTCGTCGATGGCTCGCATTCGTCCGATGCGGCGATCGACCAGCTGATCGCGCTATCGGCGACGCCGATCATCCTCTCGCATTCGGGGCCGCGCGCGCTCAACGGCCACGCGCGCAATCTCGACGACGACGGCATCCGCAGCGTTGCGCGGTCGGGCGGCGCGATCTGCGTCAACAGCGTTTTCCTCGCGCCGCGCGAAAGCACGCCCGAACGCGATGCGCTCGACGAACGGCTTGAGGCGATCAACGACATGACGCCCGAGGAGCAGCGCGCGATCACCGCCGAACTCCGCGACCTTGACGCCCGCGCGCCGCAGGAAGCCTCGACCTTCGAGATGTTCATGGCGAGTCTGCTCCATCTGATCGACGTAGCGGGCGTCGATCACGTTTGCATGGGCGCCGATTGGGACGGCGGTGGCGGCGTCGCGGGGATGCGCGACATCAGCGGATTGCCGCGCATCAGCGAAAGGCTGCTCGCGGCGGGCTATGGCGAAGCCGATCTGCGGAAAATATGGAGCGGCAATGTCTTGCGGCTGCTGCGTCGGGCGGAGGCGCATGCGGCGTCCTTGCGTCAATGACGGCACGGCATCGATTGCGCTGAGCCATATTCTCGCGCTCGGCAGTGCCGCCGCCGCGATCGGGCTCGTCGCGCTCGCCCGGGCGCGAAATCTGGTTGTCGCAAAGCCCGCTTGATCCGGCGCGCCCGACGCGCCATTAGCGGCTGATGGTTCCCTTTTCGTTCTCAGGGCGCGAGTTGATCGCACTGCCGCAGGCGGCGCTCTACTGGCCCGCGCGCAAGGCGCTGCTCGTTGCCGATCTCCATTTCGAAAAGGCCAGCTGGTTCGCGCGGCTCGGCCAGATGCTGCCGCCCTATGACAGCCAGGCGACGCTCGCCGATCTCGAGGCGCTCGTGGCAGCGACCGGTGCCACCGAACTCTGGTGTCTCGGCGACAGTTTCCACGACAGCGAAGGCGGCGAGCGGCTCGGCGATCGCGCCCGCGCCACGCTCGCCGCGTTGACCGGCGCGCTGCGCTGGGTGTGGATCAGCGGCAATCATGATCCCGGGCTGAGCGCCGATATCGGCGGCGAGCGCATGGCCGAGGCCGAGATCGACGGGCTGGTGCTGCGTCATCAGGCCGATCTCGCCGAACGCCGGCCCGAGATCAGCGGCCATTTCCATCCCAAGTTGCGCGTCAATGTCCGCGGCAAGCGCGTCGCCCGGCGCTGCTTCGTCGCCACCGAGCGCAAGCTCATCCTGCCGGCCTTCGGCGCGCTCACCGGCGGGCTCGACGCCGGCCATCCCGAGATTGTGCGCGCCGTAGGCCCCGATGCCGAGGCGCTGGTGCCGGTGGCGGATCGGCTGCTGAGGTTCCCGTTGGCGGCTTAGCGCCAAACCTTCTCCGGGACACTCCCAACGTCATTGCGAGGAGCGCAGCGACGAAGCAATCCAGTCCCGACCCATCGGACGGCCGACCGCTTGCGCTTTGGATTGCCGCGGGCCTGCGGCCCTCGCAATGACATATCATTAGCGTGGCCGGTTTAGTCCGCCGAAGCAGCCCGCCAGTCGCCCGGAAAGGCCTCGCGCAGATCGCGGACCTTGGCGACGTCATGTGCCAGAATATAGGGGTGGCGCGGGTTACGCCGCATGAAATTCTGGTGATAGTCCTCGGCGCGGTAGAATCGGCCGCTCTCGATCCGCGTCGCGATCGGCCGGCTGAACTGTCCCGACCGGCCAAGCTGTGCGATATAGGCCTGCGCGACCTGCCGCTGCCGGGTGCTTTGCGGGAAGATCGCCGAGCGGTAGCTCGGGCCGGTATCGGGGCCCTGGCGGTCGACCTGCGTCGGATCGTGCGCGACCGAAAAATAGATCCGCAATAGCCGGCCATAGCTGACTTCGCTGGGATCGTAGACGATGCGAATGGCTTCGGCATGACCGGTTCGTTCGGAACTGACGCGGCTATAGGTCGCGTCGTCCGCGCTGCCGCCGGCATAGCCGGAGGTCACGCTGCGGACGCCGTCGACATGCTCGAACACCGCCTCCATGCCCCAGAAACACCCGCCGGCAAGCACCGCGATCTGATCTCCCCCGGCTGCCGGCACATTGCTCGCCGGAGCCGGAATCGAAACCGCGGCGTCGGCGCCGTTGCTGGCGCCGGGTAGCGAGACCGCGGCGATCGCGGCGATCGCGCTGCCGGCGATCAACAGGGTCGAGACGATAATTTTCACAATCATCGCTTTACCCTCGGGCTGGACGGAAATCCATCGCCGTGCCGTTCATGCAATAGCGCAGGCCGGTGGGGCGCGGGCCGTCGTTGAACACATGGCCGAGATGGCCGCCGCAGTCGGCGCAATGGACCTCGGTGCGGGTCATCCCGAGCGTGCGGTCGCTGCGCGTGCCGATCGCGCCCTTGAGCGGGGCGTAGAAGCTCGGCCAGCCGGTGCCGCTGTCGAATTTGGTC
>CAYQVL010000333.1:0-2687 GCA_964420825.1 uncultured Sphingomonadaceae bacterium | reverse complement strand
GCGCTGACCCGCGACGACCGTCTGGCGCTGAGCGGATCGGGGAGATCGGCGCGATATGGCGACTTCGAGGTCACCGCCCAAGGCGCTGTGTCGCGGCCGCAGGTCTCGCTCATGCTCGCCAATCCGCTGCCCGGTGCGGGTATGGGTATCGCGAATGTCGCGCTCGATCTCGATCCGGCGCCGCGGGGCTATGCCTATCGCGCCGCCGGCGATTCGACGGCGGGGCCGTTCACCTCGAACGGGATGATATTGCTGCCGAGCGGGGCGCCGGTGTTGATCGAGGTCGCCGAGCTGCTCGTCGCCGATACGCGAACGACCGGGCAGATGACGCTGACCGACGCCGGCTTCGCCGGCGATTTCGATCTCACCGGCAGCGGTTTGAACGGTACGATCGCGCTCGCGCCGGTCGGCGGCGTCCAGTCGGTCCGCGTCGATCTCGAAGCCGAGGAAGCGACCCTTGGCGGCCAGGTTGCGACGACGATCCGCCAGGGCATGCTCGAACTCGAAGTGCTGCTCTATGATGATGCGCCGCAGATCAACGCCGCGTTCAACGCTGTCGGCGTACGCCGCGAGGGGCTGTCGATCGCCCGCACCGCCGGCGCTGTCGACATGCGCGGCAGTATCGGAACGGCGACTGCGAGCATCGCCGGCGCGCGAGGCCGCGGATTCGATTTCGCTCTCGAGGCCGATATCGCGCCCGATATGATAACCATAAACGGCGGCGGTGAGTTTGAAGACGAGCCTATCCGGTTAACGTCGGTGCGTATCCACCGCGATGGGCCGGCATGGATACTCGATCGAAGCATGATCGAATATGCTGGCGGCGGAGCCACGCTCTCGGGCCGCTTCGGCGGCGACGCCACCGCGCTCGATGCGACGCTCGACAATATTCCGCTCTCGGTCGTCGATATCTTCTATCCCGAGATCGGTTTCGGCGGCAACGCGACGGGGACGATCGCCTATTTCCAGGGTGCCGGCGATCCGGTGCCGACCGCCGACGTCGAGCTTCGCGTCCGCAGCCTGACGCGCGAGGGTTTCGCGCTGCGGCCGCGCCCGGTCAATCTGGGTCTCAACGCGCGGCTTTCGGCGACCGGGCTTGCCGCGCGCGGGATCATGGAGAGCGACGGCGACGAGCTGTTGCGCGCGCAGCTTCGCGTTGCCCCCTTTGGCGGCAGCGGCAATTTCGGCGATCAGCTCGCCGCCGCGCCGCTCTTTGCCGAGATGCGCTACAGCGGCCCCGCCGAAACGATCTGGCAATTGGCCGGCATCGGTACGCTGAGCCTGTCGGGGCCGCTGATCGGCCGCGCCGACGCCACCGGTACGCTTTCGAACCCCGACATCACCGGGTCGGTGCGGACCGAGAACGGCCGCATCGAGAGCGCGCTGACCGGCACCGTCATCGAGGGCATCTCGACCGAGGGCCGCTTCGACGGTTCGCGGTTCACGCTGCCGGGGTTTAGCGGAACGACGCCGGGCGGCGGCAGCGTTTCGGGGAGCGCGACCTTCGATCTCGGGCTCGCCACGGGTTTCGGCATGAACGTCCAGCTCGAAACCGACCAGGCCTGGATGTTGAGACGCGACGATATTTCGGCGCGCGTCAGCGGGCCGATCTCGATCGTTCTGCAGGCGCCCGAGGGCACCGCTATCGGCACCCGCACGGCACGGCCGGTTGGCCGGATCAGCGGCGATCTCAACGTGATCGAGGGGGAATTCGCCCTCGGCCGCGCCGCGCCTTCGGTTACGGTCCCGCAATTGAACGTGACCGAGATCAACCGCCGTCTCGACGAACCCGTCAAGGCCGCGCCGCCGGTCGATTGGCAGCTCGATTTCGATGTCGATGCGCGCAACCGCTTTCTCGTTCGCGGGCTCGGACTCGATAGCGAATGGAGCGCCGATCTTGCGGTGACGGGGCCGCTCGACGCCTTCCGTATTCTCGGCCGGATGGACTTGGTGCGCGGCGGCTATGAATTCGCCGGACGGCGCTTCGATCTCGAACGCGGGCGGATCGATTTCTACGGCAACAGCCCGATCGACCCGGGACTCGATATCGTCGCCGAGGCCTCGGTCGAGGGGCTCGACGCGCAAATCAACATCGCCGGCAGCGGCAGCGCGCCCGAAATCACCTTCACCAGCACCCCGGCGCTGCCCCAGAGCGAGCTTTTGAGCCGGCTGCTCTTCGGCACCTCGATCACCAACCTGTCGGCGCCCGAGGCGCTCCAGCTCGGCGCCGCCGTGGCGTCGCTCCAGGACGGCGGCGGCGGCGGTTTGAACCCGATCAACGCGGTGCGCGACGCGATCGGCCTCGATCGTCTCCGCGTCCTCCCCGCCGATCCCGCCGAGGATCGCGGCCCGGCGGTCGCCGCCGGCATCTATGTCCTTCGCAATCTTTATGTCGAGGTGATCACCGACGGCCAGGGCTATTCGGCGACCTCGGCCGAGTTCCGCGTCACCCGCTGGCTGTCGCTGCTTTCGAGCATCAGCACCATCGGCCGCGCCAGCGCCAACGCCCGCATCAGCCGCGATTATTGAGGGTGTCGCGCCGGGATCAATAGATCCAGTAAATCGCCATGCAGGTAAACGCACCGACGATCAGGTTCAGCGGCACGCCGATCTTGAGGAAATCGCTGAATCGATAATCGGCGGCGGCATAGGCGATGGTGTTGGTCTGATAGCCGATCGGCGTCGCG
>CAYQVL010000332.1:0-2692 GCA_964420825.1 uncultured Sphingomonadaceae bacterium | reverse complement strand
GTGGTGCCGGATGTCCGACTCGAACGGACGACCTACCGCTTACAAGGCGGTTGCTCTACCAGCTGAGCTAATCCGGCCCGGAGGGGCGTCGGGCTCCCCATGCGACATGGCGCCACCAAGGTCCAGCCCGGAAATTTCGCTCGCCGGGGCGCAATCGTCCCGTCATAGGCGCCGCCGATCGCAATGAAATATTCGCCGGTTTGTGTTTGGCCGTTGGCGCGCAGCCGAAAAATCGACGCCGATCAGCATGTCGCATTTCGAGCACCGCCGCGCGCGCTCGGCGGCCGCCGGACGCAACAAGGGCGGGAGCTTCCACTCCCGCCCTCGCTATCGCCGGCTTGAGGCCGGCGGGCTTCGCCGCCGCCTGTCCCGACCAGCCGAAACAGGCGAAATGGCCGAAGCGGCGCGCTAGATGCCCGGAGGGGCCTTGTCTCCGGGGTTAGACCGGGGTGCGTCGCCTTCGGTCCAGCGTTCGAGCAGCTTGTGCGCCGTCGGACGTCCGCCGAGCCCGAAGGCGATCGCCGCCGCGATCGCCGCCGAACCGAGGATCGCGCCAAAGGCGATAATCACGATCTCGTCGGCGATCTCCATGAACTTGAGACCCATGGCGACGAACAGCGAGATGATCAGCCATTTGAGCACCGTCGCGACCATGCCCGTCTCGCCGGTCGAGCTCGACATGATAGTGACGAGCACGCGGGCGAGCATCAGGCCGATGGCGATGATGACGAGGCCGAAGATAACCCGGCTGCCCAGCGCCACGACCTCGGCGACCATCATTTCGAGCGAGCGGATTCCAAGCACCTCGACGGCGGCGACGGCCGCCACGAGCATGATGGCCGTCAAACCGATGGTTCCGATTACGCGCGTCGCGCGCACCGATCCGGGCACCAGCCCCGATCCCGATACGGCGTTGTCGAGCCCCAGCGCCTCGAGCACTTGCTCGAGCCAGCCCTTTACCCATTGCCCGATGAAATAGGCGATGCCGAGGATCAGCGCGGCGGCGATTGCGCGCGGGATGAAATAGGCGACATCCCGCAGAATCGAAACGAGCGGGTCGGAGATCGAGTCGAGCTGTAGCGCTTGGAGCGCGGCGGTCGCGACCGGAATGATGATCAGCACGAAGACGACGATGCCGATCGCCTTGCTCAGCGGAGTCCGGGTAGTCGCGGCGGATGTGGCGGGAGCAACGCCGCTGCTGACGCTCGGATCGGTGCCGGTAATATTGCCGGCGCCGGCCTTGGCGAACCATTCATCGGCGTTGATCGCCATCAGCGCGGTCTCGACGATGCGGCGGACGATCGTGGCGACGATGATCCCGAAGAACAGGATCAAGCCGGCGCCGATCAGATTGGGCACGAATGCGAAAATGCCGATCGTCAGTTCGCGGACCGGTTCGAGCACATTGCTGAGCTCGAGCGGCTGGAGCGCGACGACGAGGCCGACGAGCCAGACGATCCAATAGGCCAGCGTTCCGATCTGGCTGCCGACGGTTTCGCTGGGGTCGGCCGTGCTGTGCTTTTGCAGTGCCGGTATTCGATCGACCATCCGCGCAATCGCCCATTTGACGCCCTTGGCGATGAAATGCGTGATAAGCAAAATGAGCAGCGCAGCGCCGATCTTGAAGGCCCATTCCCAGATCAGCGCCCAGTCAACGTCGCGATTCATATCGAATTCCATTTGGCTTCCCCTGACAGTTTGATTTCATTTCTCCGGAACCAGAATAGCCAATTTTACCGAGATTGGCGAATCATTGCTGGCGTTCCGCACGCAATTTGTCCCAATATGCAAGGCGTTCGGCGATCCTGGCTTCGAACCCGCGCTGCGACGGAGCGTAGAAATTCTGCGGCGACATCTCCTCGGGCCAATAATCGGCGCCCGAAAAAGCCTCGGCAGCGTCATGGTCATAGGCATAGCCCTTGCCATATCCGGCTTGTTTCATAAGTTTTGTCGGCGCGTTGAGGATATTTTGCGGCGGCATCAGAGACCCTGTCTCTCGGGCCGCTTGCCACGCCGATTTTTGCGCTGCATAGGCGGCGTTCGATTTGGGCGCCGTGGCGCAATATAGGCAAGCCTGGGCAATCGCGAGCTCGCCTTCCGGGCTTCCGAGAAACTGATAGGCGTCTTTTGCGGCAAGACACTGAATCAGCGCCTGCGGATCGGCGAGCCCGATATCTTCGCCGGCAAAGCGCACAATCCGCCGCAGCACATAGAGAGGCTCTTCGCCGGCAACGAGCATCCGCGCGAGATAATAAAGGGCGGCCTGCGGATCGGAGCCGCGCATGGCCTTGTGCAGCGCCGAGATGAGATTGTAATGGCCGTCGCGATCCTTGTCGTATACCGGCACACGCCTGTGGAGCAGGAGCGCCATGGCGGCTGGATCAAGCGGCTCGGGCACTTTGATCGCGAATAATGTTTCAGCCTGATTGAGCAGGAAACGCCCATCGCCATCGGCGCTCGCGATCAGCGCGGCGCGGGCCTCATCGGTCAGCGGCAGCGTTCGATCTTCTTCGGCCTCCGCGCGGTCGAGCAACGTCGCCAGTGCATCGCCATCGAGCCTGTGGAGTATCAGCACCTGCGCGCGGCTCAACAGCGCTGCATTGAGTTCGAAGCTCGGATTCTCGGTCGTCGCACCCACCAATGTAACCGTGCCATTCTCTACATAGGGCAGGAAACCGTCCTGCTGCGCCCG
>CAYQVL010000331.1:0-2699 GCA_964420825.1 uncultured Sphingomonadaceae bacterium | reverse complement strand
CCTCGGAAGAGGTGTGAAGCAGGTTTGCGTCGGTCGAGAACGGCGCCTCGCCGCGCTTGTCCTTGGCGACCGGGATATCGTGCGCCTCGGCGAATTCGATCAGGCGCGTGCGACTGGTCAGATCCCATTCGCGCCACGGCGCGATCACCGCGATATCGGGATCGAGCGCGTAATAGCCCAGCTCGAAGCGGACCTGGTCGTTGCCCTTGCCGGTCGCACCGTGGGCGACCGCATCGGCCCCGACTTCGCGCGCGATCTCGATCTGGCGCTTCGAGATCAGCGGCCGCGCGATCGCGGTGCCGAGCAGATACTGGCCCTCGTAGACGGTATTGGCGCGGAACATCGGGAAGACGTAATCGCGCACGAACTCCTCGCGCAGGTCCTCGATGAAGATATGCTCTTCGGCGACGCCGGCGGCGCGCGCCTTGCCGCGAACCGGCTCGAGCTCCTCGCCCTGGCCGAGATCGGCGGTGAAGGTGACGACCTCGCAGCCATATTCCTCCTGCAGCCATTTCAATATGACACTGGTGTCGAGGCCGCCCGAATAGGCGAGGACGACCTTCTTGATTCCGGCATGTTTGAGAGGCGTATTCATCGCGGCGAATCCTGCTGAAAGTTACGATCGAGCGCGTATCAATCTGGACAGGCGCGCGCAAACCAATAACCTGTCCGGCAAATCCGGCGATTCGCCCGGATAATCCGGACAAGAGGAAATGCCATGAAAACCAAAGCCCTGTTGCTCGCCGCCATCGCGGCGCCCTTCGCCGCGCTGGCAACCGCGCCCGCGCAAGCCGACGAAGGCATGTGGACGTTCGACCAGTTCCCCGCCGAACAGATGCGCGCCGATTACGGCTGGGCGCCCGACCAGGCATGGCTCGACCGGGTGCGCGCATCGGCGGTGCGCCTGACCGGCGGCTGTTCGGCAAGCTTCGTATCGGCCGAGGGGTTGATCCTGACCAACCATCACTGCGTCGTCGGCTGCCTCGCGAATCTGTCGACGGGCGACGACGATCTCGTTGCCAACGGCTTCAACCCCGCCGACCGGACCGAGGAACGCAAATGTCCCGGCCAGCAGGCCGAGGTCGTCACCAAGATCACCGACGTTACCGCCGACATCAAGGGGGCGATGAAGGGCCTCGACGGCGAAGCCCTCGTCAAGGCGCGCGATGCGCGCGTCGCCGCGATCGAGAGCGAGAACTGCAGCGACCGCGAAACGACGCGTTGCCAGGTCGTCACGCTCTATGGCGGCGGCCAGTACAAGCTTTACCAGTATCGCAAGTACAGCGACGTCCGCATCGCCTGGGCGCCCGAGTTCCAGGCCGCGTTCTTCGGCGGCGATCCCGACAATTTCAACTATCCGCGCTATGCGCTCGATGCCGCCTTCCTGCGCGCCTATGAAAACGGCAAGCCGGTCACGACCAAGAGCCATCTCAAATGGAATCCGCGCGCGCCCAAGGACGGCGAGGCGACCTTCGTCGTCGGCAACCCGGGATCGACCCAGCGCATGCTGACGCAGAGCCAGCTCGCCTTCCAGCGCGAGGTCGCGGTGCCGATCACGCTGACGACGCTGAGCGAACTGCGCGGACGGCTGATCTCGGCAATGGACGTCAGCCCAGAGCGCGAGCGCGAGGGCGGCGATACGTTGTTCGGCGTCGAGAACAGCCTCAAAGTCTATATCGGCCGGACCAAGGCGCTGAACGATCCCGACTTCATGGGCAAGCTCGCCGCAGCCGAGACCGAACTGCGCGCCAAATCGGCGGGCAATGCCGAGATCGGCGATCCGTGGAGCGCAATCGAAAGCGCCGTTGACGACTATCGCGATATGTATCTCGCCGCCCGTTTCGACCAACCATCGGGCGATCTGTACCGCTATGCATCGGCGCTGGTGCGCGCCGCCGCAGAACGGACGAAGCCGAATGGCGAGCGGCTGCGCGGTTATACCGATTCTGACCTGCCGCTCACCGAAAAGCGCCTGCTCGACGCACAGCCGGTCCACCCCTGGCTCGAAGAGTTGCGGATGGAATGGAGCCTGTCGAAGGCGCGCGAATATCTCGGCGCCGATCATCCCCAGACGAAATTGCTGCTCGGCAAGGAATCGCCCGAGGGCCTCGCCGAACGGCTGGTCAGCGAGACCAAGCTCGCCGATCCGGCGGTTCGCAAGGCGCTGTGGGACGGCGGCCAGGCGGCGATCGAAGCATCGACCGACCCGATGATCGTCTATGCCCGCCGGCTCGATGCCAATGCCCGCGCGCTGCAGAAGCGTTTCGACACCGTCTATGACGCGCCCGTCACCGCCGCGCAGGCCAAGCTCGCCGATGCGCGCTTCGCCGCTTATGGCGACAGCCAGTATCCCGACGCGACCTTCACGCTGAGGATCAGCTACGGCAAGGTCGCGGGCTGGATGGAAAACGGAGAGATGGTCCCGACGCGTACGACGATGGGCGGCGCGTTCGAGCGCGCGACCGGCGCGCAGCCGTTCGTCCTCGCCAAGGCCTACAGCGCCAACGAAGCGAAGATCGACAAGGCGACGACCTATGACTTCATCTCGACCAACGACATCATCGGCGGCAATTCCGGTTCGCCGGTGATCGATCGCGCGGGCAGCGTGATCGGCGCGGCGTTCGACGGCAACATCCACTCGCTCGGCGGCAATTACGGCTATGACGGCAACCTCAATCGCAACGTCAGCGTATCGACCG
>CAYQVL010000330.1:0-2700 GCA_964420825.1 uncultured Sphingomonadaceae bacterium | reverse complement strand
CGTCATGCCCGAAACCCAAAGCCGCGAGAAGATGGACACTCTGCGCGCGCTCGGCGCCGAGCTCGTCCTCGTGCCCGCGGCGCCCTATTCGAGCCCCTGCCATTTCGTTCACCAATCGCGCCGCATCGCCGAGGAAACTGACAACGCGCTCTGGGCCAACCAGTTCGACAATATCGCCAACCGCCGCGCGCACATCAAAACCACGGCGAAGGAAATCTGGGAGCAGACCGGCGGCAAGGTCGACGGCTTCACCTGCGCCGTAGGCACCGGCGGAACTCTTGCCGGCGTCGGCATGGGGCTTAAGGAATTTTCCGAAGACGTGCAGGTCGCGCTTACCGATCCGGACGGTGCGGCGCTCTACGAATATTATGCCCATGGCGAACTGAAGTCCGAAGGGTCGTCGGTCGCCGAGGGTATCGGACAGGGCCGGATCACCGCCAATTTGGAAGGCGCGCCGATCGACCGGCAATATCGCGTTTCAGATGAGGAGGGGCTGGTCTGGGTCCATCGCTTGCTTGCCGAGGAGGGGCTTTGTCTTGGGTTGTCTTCTGGGATCAACGTGGCGGGCGCCGTCAAGCTCGCTGGAGACCTGGGACCGGGCAAGACGATTGTGACTATTCTCTGCGACAGCGGATTGCGCTATCTCTCGACGCTGTTCAACCGCGACTGGTTGATCGCCAAGGGGTTGACGGTTCCCCCCTGGCTTGCCGATGAGGATGACGATGGCTGAGGCGCCGCCGACCGACACTGCCGAACTCCGCCGCGAACGGGCAAGCCGTGTCCGCATCGGTGCCACTGGTCTCGCGGCTATTGTCGTCATCGTCCTGCTCGCCGTTTCCTTTTCAGGGACCGCAAGCAACGAGCCCGAACTCACGCCCGAGGCGATTGCCGAGCACGCGGCAGCCGGCGATCCCGAAAGTGTCGCGGTCGAAGAACCGCCACAAGAGCCGCTCGCCGAACTCGGTGTCGCCCCTGGCACCGGCCGGCCCGAAGGGGCGGCACCACCCCCGCCGGGGACCGTTCCGGCTGTTCCCCCGACCGAATGAGTCGCGAGTCGCACTTTTTTGGGCGCGTTTAAAGCAACCTTCACGGCGTAGCGGCCAATCCAGCTGAGAAGAACATGGTGTGGCGTGGCATAATTGTCTCATTCGCAAACCGTGGACATAAATAGAACAACGGCAGTTTTGCGCAGTTTAGATCGATCGCCGTCAAGTTGCGGTGGGATTAAAACCCATGATTTGCCCATCGAATGGTATTGCGATCCAAAATTAACCTTGATACGCAGGCTCTCTTAGGAAGCGGGGCAGGGTACTCCCGATCATAAAATCAACACGCTGAATTACCGCGATTCAGCGAATGGGAGGCTTTGCGCCGAAGAGAGGGCCGGCGTTGGACGATCTGCTACCATTTGATGGACAAGCGCTAAACGCGGTCGACGTGAAAGGCCGCGTTTCGCTGCCCTCCCACCTGCGCGATGCGATCGTGCGGCGGGCAAAAGCCGCGCAGGAAAGCGGCCTCCCGGTCGATGACAAGCTCCTTTACATAGCCGAAGACGAAAATCTGCCCTGCCTCGTCGGCCATGATGAAGTCGAGCATCTCTTGTTGTCGCGCGAACTCCGCGAAAAGCGGCGCGAAGAGACCGGCGACAGCAAAAGCCTCGTCCGCCGCGGCCGCGGAGCGGCAACCTTTGCGCCGATGCAGCGGGTTGTTTTCGACAAGGCCGGGCGCATGGTGCTCAACAGCCTGCTTCGCGATATCACCGGGATCGCCAATTTCGCCTTTTTCGCGGGCAATGGCGACAGTTTCGATATCTGGGATCCAGCCAAGGCGCACGCCCATTATAGCGCAACCGCCGATCACCGGATGGTGCGTATCCTTGAATATATGTGCGCCGACAAAGGCCTAAAGCTGTGACGGCGGGGATCGCCGATAGTCGCCACGAGCCCGTGCTGCTCGATGAAGTGATCGCCGCTCTCGCCATCGAGCCTGGAGAGATCCATGTCGATGCCACCTATGGCGCGGGCGGATACGCGCGCGCGATGCTCGCGTGCGGCGCGACGGTGTACGCCTTCGATCGCGACCCCGATGCGATAGCCGAAGGCGCTGTCCATGCCGAATCCGCAGGCGATGCGCTGCATCTCGTCCCCGAACGCTTTTCGCGGATGCGCGAGGCGCTGGCCGAGCGTGATGTAGATGCCGTCGATGGCGTGACCTTCGATATCGGCGTGTCCTCGATGCAGCTCGACCGCGCCGAACGTGGCTTCTCGTTTCAGGGCGACGGCCCGCTCGATATGCGGATGGATCAGGCCGGCGAGAGCGCCGCTGAATTCCTCGAGACGGTCGATGAAACCATGCTCGCCGACATTATTTTCGCGCTCGGCGAAGAGCACCGGTCGCGCCGCATTGCGCGCGCGATTGTCGCCGCGCGGCCGATAGCGTCGACCGGCGAACTCGCCGCCATCGTCCGAAAGGCCGTCGGCCATCGTCCGGGTGCGCCCAAAGACCCTGCCACGCGTACCTTTCAGGCCATTCGAATCCATCTCAATCGCGAACTAGACGAGCTGCGCGATGGTCTTGTCGCTGCCGAGCACGTCCTTGCCGCGGGTGGCCGCTTGGCGGTTGTGACCTTTCACAGTCTCGAGGATCTATCGTCAAACGCTTCCTGCGCGAACGCAGCGGCAGCGGTCCCGGCGGCTCGCG
>CAYQVL010000329.1:0-2703 GCA_964420825.1 uncultured Sphingomonadaceae bacterium | reverse complement strand
AGACGATATTGTCGTCGGGACTGCATCCGCATTATGTCTCGGTGGCGAGGACGATGGCGCGGTTTACCGGCGACGAACTGGCGATCGCGACGCCGTTGGTTGACGATCTTGGGGATGCCCGGAGAGTAGTCGACCGAATCAACGGCGAGACCAGTTGTGTCGTCGTTCAATACCCGGATATATTGGGCCGGATCAGTGATTTATCGATGATTGCGGAGAAAGCGCATGAGGCCGGCGCGCTGCTCGTGGCGGTGGTAACCGAACCGGTCGCTTTGGGCGCGATAAAGAGCCCCGGCGAGATGGGCGCCGACATCGTCGTCGGCGAGGGCCAGTCGCTCGGCGTCGGGCTCAATTTCGGCGGCCCCTATGTCGGGTTGTTCGGCTGCCGCGACAAGCATGTCCGCCAGATGCCCGGTCGGCTGTGCGGTGAAACCCACGACGTCGAGGGCAAGCGCGGCTTCGTGCTGACGCTCTCGACGCGCGAACAACATATCCGCCGCGAAAAAGCGACGTCGAACATCTGCACCAATAGCGGACTGTGCGCGCTCGCCTTCTCGATCCATATGACGCTGCTCGGCGAGAAGGGGTTGCGCGAGCTTGCCGCGCTCAACCACGCCAAGGCGGTGCGCGCCGCCGACAGATTGGCGCAGGTGCCCGGGGTAAAACTTGTCAACGAGACTTTCTTCAACGAGTTTACGCTCGAATTGCCGTGCGATGCACGCCAGATCGTCCGCGATCTCGCCGATCGGGGTATCCTCGCGGGCGTTTCGCTCGGCCGGCTGTTCCCTGACGCCGAACACCTCGCGAACGGCCTCGTCGTCGCGGTGACCGAAACGGTGACCGAGGCCGATGTCGACGCTCTGGCCGAGGCGCTCGAAACGGCGTTGTCCTCGCAGCGAGAGGAGGCGCTGGTATGAGCATGAGCAGTGCGGGACGTCCGGCGCGGCCCCAAAGCGCCGACGCGGCGACCGGGACCTGGACGGGCAATCGCGCGCTGATGCTCGACGAACCGCTGATCTTCGAGATCGGCGATAGCGAGACGACGGGCGTCGATTTCGAGCAGGTTCCGCAGGAGGTGACGATCGGCCACCGCGCGATCGAGCATCCCGGCGATTTCTGCGCCGATCGCCTCGGCGGACTGGCTAGGAGCCGCCCGATCGGGCTTGCCGGGCTGTCCGAGCCCGAAACCGTGCGCCATTATACGCGGCTCAGCCGCCAGAATTACGCCATCGATCTCGGGCTGTTCCCGCTCGGTTCGTGCACGATGAAGCACAATCCGAGACTCAACGAAAAAGTCGCGCGGATGCCGGGCTTTTCCGATATCCATCCGCTCCAGCCGACCGATACCGTCCAGGGCGCGCTCGAAGTCATCCATCGCCTCGGTGAATGGCTGTGCAAGCTCACGGGTATGCCTGCCGTCGCGATGAGCCCCAAGGCGGGCGCGCATGGCGAACTCTGCGGCATCCTCGCGATCCGTTCGGCGCTCGAGACGAGAGGGGACGCGCGCGCGGTCATCCTCGTTCCCGAAAGCGCGCACGGCACCAATCCGGCATCCGCGGCCTTTGCCGGATACAAGGTCGAGAACATCCCGGCGACGCCGCAGGGTCGCGTCGATCTTGAAGCGCTTGAAAGCCGCCTCGGCCCCGATGTCGCGGGCGTGATGATCACCAACCCCAATACCTGCGGGCTGTTCGAACCCGAGATGAAGGCGATCTCCGACGCGGTCCACGCGGCGGGCGGTCTCGTCTATTGCGACGGCGCCAATTTCAACGCCATCGTCGGCCGTGTCCGCCCCGGCGATCTCGGCGTCGATGCCATGCACATCAATTTGCACAAGACCTTTTCGACGCCGCACGGCGGCGGCGGGCCGGGATCGGGACCGGTGGTGTTTTCCGAGGCGCTGGCGCCGTTCGCGCCGCTGCCTTTCGTTGAAAGGCGCTCGGACGGCTATCATCTCGTCGAGGAAGAAACCGCCGAGGAGCATCATGGATCGAGCTTCGGCCGGATGGTCGCCTTCCACGGCCAGATGGGCATGTTCACGCGCGCGCTCGCCTATATGATGAGCCATGGTGCCGACGGCTTGAAGCAGGTCGCCGAGGATGCCGTGCTCAACGCCAATTATGTGCTGCGCAGTCTCGAGGATGTGCTCGACGCGCCGTTCGCGGCGAGCGGCCCGTGCATGCACGAGGCACTGTTTTCCGACAAAGGCTTTGCCGACGGCTTCACGACGCTCGATCTCGCCAAGGCGCTGATCGACGAGGGCTATCACCCGATGACGATGTATTTCCCGCTCGTCGTCCATGGCGCGATGCTCGTCGAGCCGACCGAGACCGAGAGCAAGGCGGAGCTCGATCAATTCATCGGCGCGCTGCGCTCGGTGGCCGAACGGGCCAAGGCGGGCGACGAGAGCCTCCATGCGGCGCCTGTCCATGCGCCGCGGCGGCGGCTCGACGAGACCGCGGCGGCACGCAAGCCCGTGCTGGTATGGCGCGAACCCGAACAGGGCGAGGCGGCGGAATAGACACCCCGTTCCAAGCGACGGGAGGCGAGTATATCACGTGCATCTGAAACCGGATTGTCTTGAGAACGCGATGGCGTTGTAGGAAAGCATCCTCTTCAAATTGGACAAACGATGGCTGACTCGACACCCTGGATAGCGGCCGACGCCGGGAGCGAGGCGAAGCGTCACGCGCCGGCGACGGC
>CAYQVL010000328.1:0-2707 GCA_964420825.1 uncultured Sphingomonadaceae bacterium | reverse complement strand
TAAACGCTTGGCGCTGATGATGCCCTGGGGGCGCGTCGGCAGCAATTTGCTCGTCTCGCAGCTCAAGACCTCATTCTCGTCGAAGCGAATCCGTTTCGCCAACGAGCCATTGAACCGGACAGCTGAATTCAGCGCTCAGCTTACGTGGTTTCGCGATTTCTACACAGCGGGTTCGGATACCGAGGCGCTTGTCGGATCGAAACATGCGATCCGGATATTTTCCGATCGCGACAGGCTGGCCGATTTGTTCGCCGAGCTTGGGCTGATGCTGGTCCGCCAGCGCCGGGCCAATTTTGTGAAGGTGGCGGTCTCTCAATTACGCGCCAAGCTTTATGCCGACCACACAAAGCAGCAGACGGGCCGCGCGCTATGGGGCGTTTACAAGGGGCAAAAAGCCTTGCCTCCATTGCCGCTCGATGCCGAAGCCTTTCTGGCGGTAATCGGTGAAATAGCCGCTGCGGACGAGATATTGATGGCGTTCGCGCCCGACTGTCATACTTACGACCTCGAATATGAAACGCTGAAAGCCGACCCTGGGGCCATAGCTCGCGACGTTCTAGCTTGGCTCGAACTGACGCCCGACCGCGAATCCGAATTGCGCTTCGACAAGGCCACGCCCGATCGCTTGGCCGAAGCAGTCCCCAATCTTGAAGAGTTGCGCAAGGCGGCATTGGCCAACGGCTTTGCCGACCTGGAACCGATGTTCGACGAATAGGATGCTATCCCCCATCGCCAGCCTTGATTTCGCTCAGCCACGCTGGTCCAAAGCGGCATGAATAATTCAAGAGGCTGGCGCTTCGCGATCGATCGCGGCGGAACATTTACCGATATTGTCGCGACCGCGCCCGGCGGCGCGACGTATGTCGAAAAGCTGCTGTCGGACAATCCGGAAAACTATGACGACGCCGCGACAGCGGGAATCGAGCGGTTGCTTGCGGCGCACGGCGGGGGTGCGGTCGAGAGCGTCAAGATGGGCACGACGGTCGCGACCAACGCACTGCTCGAGCGCAAGGGCGAGCGCGTCGTGCTGGCGATCACGCGCGGTTTCGGCGATGCCTTGCGGATCGGCTATCAGGCCCGTCCCGACATCTTCGCGCGGCATATCGAGCTGCCAAGCCAGCTTTACGAGCGTGTCATCGAGATCGACGAACGCGTGCGCGTCGATGGCACGGTGGAAACGCCGCTCGACGAGCGCGGCGCGCGCAAGGCGCTGACGGCGGCCTATCGCGAGGGTTTTCGCGCCATCGCGATAGTGTTTATGCACGGGTGGCATTTTACCGGTTACGAACGCCGGCTCGCCGAAATCGCGCGCGAAGAGGGTTTCACGCAGATCTCGGTCAGCCACGAAGTCGGCCCGCTGATCAAGCTGGTCGGTCGCGGCGATACCACTGTGGTCGATGCCTATCTCTCGCCCGTGCTGGCGCGCTATGTCGATAAGGTGACCGGCGCACTCGATAGCCGGTCGCGGCTGCTTTTCATGCAGTCGAATGGCGGGCTCGTCGGTGCGCAGAAATTTCGCGGCAAGGATGCCATTTTGTCGGGCCCGGCAGGCGGCATCGTCGGCATGGTGAAGACCGCCGCGATCGCCGGCTTCGACAAGATCATTGGTTTCGACATGGGCGGTACGTCCACCGACGTATCGCACTATGCGGGACAGTATGAACGGACCAACGAGAGCGTTGTCGCGGGGGTGCGCGTCCGCGCACCGATGCTGCAGATCAATACGGTCGCAGCGGGCGGCGGATCGGTGTGCCATTTCGATGGCAGCCGCTTCCGCGTCGGGCCTGACAGCGCCGGCGCGGCGCCGGGGCCTGCCTGCTATCGCCGCGGCGGACCGTTGACCATTACCGACTGCAATGTCATGCTCGGCAAGATCGATTCCGAACACTTCCCGCAGGTCTTCGGCGCCGATGGCGACGAACCGCTCGACAACGAAATCGTGCGCAGCAGATTTGCGGCATTGGCCGACGAGATTGCCGAATCGACGGGCAATCGCATGGCTCCAAAAGCTATCGCCGAGGGCTTCATCCGTATTGCCGTCGACAATATGGCCAATGCGATCAAGAAAATCTCGATTGCGCGCGGGCATGATGTGTCGCGTTACACGCTACAGTGTTTCGGCGGCGCCGGCGGTCAACATGCCTGCCTCGTCGCCGATGCGCTCGGTATCGAACGAATTCAGATCCATCGCCTTGCAGGGGTGCTTTCGGCCTATGGTATGGGGTTGGCGGATTTGACCGTGCTGCGCCAGGAAACCTTCGGCAAACCGCTCGGCGAGGATTTCGCGGCTCCGATGAATGCGCTGACCGACGAGGCGGAAGCCGCGCTGCGCGAACAGAATGTGCCCGTTGCCCGAACCGAAATTCAGCATCGCGTTGCGCTGCGCTATGCCGGCAGCGACAGTGCGCTCGAAATCGATCTCGACGAGAGCGAGGCGATGCGTGCGGCGTTCGAAGCGCGGCACAAATCGCGCTTCGGCTATGCCGATCCGCACGCCGGGGTGATCGTCGAGACACTGATAATCGAGGCGATAGGGCGCGCGGAAGACGGTGGCGCCGACGGGCAACCGATAACAGAGAGCCTTGAGCCGCCCATCGGTCGACAACCACTGTCGTCGCGCGACGCGGGGGACGTAATATTGCGCGACGCGATTCTGTCTGGCGACATCATAACCGAATTTCGTCGCACCGATTTTAGGGATCGATAG
>CAYQVL010000327.1:0-2712 GCA_964420825.1 uncultured Sphingomonadaceae bacterium | reverse complement strand
GGCCAGATTTCGATGCCGAACATGTAGAAGCGGCGATGGGCGAGATCGATGAGGACCGCCTGGTTCGGCGCGTATGGCCCGCGATCCCAGCGCAGCCAAGGGGTGACATAATAGATCGTCAGCGTCACCGCCATGACCGCCCATTTCAGACGCCGGAAACGTCCGTCGACCGCTTTGGGGAAGACCGCCTTGCGCTTCTCGTAAAGACTGCGTTTGTCGTGGAGGATGTCAGGGGCGTTCATCGACCGCAGCCTCGGGGTCGCTCGCGACCTCGACAAAATTTTCGCCGCCGCCGAGCGAATGGACATAGGCGGCGAGCATCCGGATCGTTACCTGATCGAGGCGGTGGCCCCAGCGCGGCATGACACCATTGCGGCTGTTGGTGATCGTCGTGCGAATGGCGTCGCGATCGCTCCCGTAAAGCCAGATCGCGTCGGTCAGGTCCGGCGCGCCCAGTTCGCGATTGCCGCGCCCGGCGGGTCCATGACACACGGCGCAATTGGCGGCGAAGATTTCACGCCCCCGAAGCGCCGCCCGATCAGCGTCGGCCTGTCCGCCGATGGTGCGGACATAGGCGGTGACATCGTCGATCTGCTGCGCCGTCAAGATGCCGTCGCGGCCGAATGCCGGCATCTGCGAGGTACGGGTTTCGTCGTGATCGGGGTTCCGAACGCCATGGGTGATGGTATATTCGATCGCCTTGAGGTCGCCGCCCCACAGCCAGTCGTCGTCATTGAGATTGGGATAGCCGGGGCCGCCCGCAGCGCCCGAGCCATGACATTGGACGCAGTGCACGCGAAAAGCCGAACGCCCGCCTTCGACAGCCGCCTGGAGCAGCCTGCCATCCTCGGGCAGCCGTTCGATCGGTATCCGCGCAATCGCCTGGCGCAGCGGCGCGCGATCGGCCTCGACCGCCGCCAGCTCCTCGGCGAGTTCGTCGCGGCTCGACCAGCCCAGCGTGCCGCTCGTCGCGCTCTCGACAAGCGGCCAGGCGGGATAAAGGACAGTGAACACCACGCCCCAGACGATCGTCGCGTAGAGCGTCCACAGCCACCAGCGCGGGAGCGGCGTATCGAGTTCCTCGATGCCGTCCCATTCATGGCCGACGGTTTCGGTGCCGGTGGGCTCATCGATGCGTTTATTTTTCATCGTCTTCGCTTCCGTCGAAAATCATTCTGGCGGCATGGTCATGATGTTTCCTTGCCGCCGGCCGCAGCGCCCAGAGCACCAGTCCGGCCCAGACCAGCCCCATGAAAACGAGCGCCCAGCTGTCGGCGAAGTGGCGAAAGGCCTCATAGCTCATCGCGGTTGCTCCTGCGCCGCGGCGGCTTCGAAATCGACGAGCGTGCCGAGCATCTGGAGATAGGCGACCAGCGCATCCATTTCGGTGAGCCGCGCCGGATTGCCGTCGAAATCGCGAACCTGGACGCGGGCGTAGCGCGCTTGCAGCCCGCCGGCGTCGGCGAAGGGATCGGTCTGCACGGTAAAATCGGCCGCGGCGTTCTCGATCATCGCCTCGTCATAGGGGACGCCGAGCCGGCTCAGTACGCGCAGGTCGGCCCCCATGGCCTCGCCGTCGAGAACGCGATCGGCGAGAAAGGCGTAGGGCGGCATGATAGATTCGGGCACGACCGAGCGCGGATCGATCAGATGCTGGACATGCCATTCGTCCGAATAGCGGCCGCCGACGCGGGCAAGGTCGGGTCCGGTGCGCTTCGACCCCCATTGGAATGGATGGTCGTACATGCTTTCGGCGGCGAGGCTGTAATGGCCGTAGCGCTCGACCTCGTCGCGGAAGGGCCGGATCATCTGGCTGTGGCAGGTGTAGCAGCCTTCGCGGATAAAGATGTTGCGGCCGGCGAGTTCGAGCGGCGTATAGGGGCGTACGCCGTCGACCTCCTCGACCGTCGAATCGATGTAGAAAAGCGGCGCGAATTCGACGATTCCGCCGATCGCGACGACGATAAACGACGCGACGGCGAGCAGCGTGATATTGCGTTCGAGCTTGCCGTGATCGAAGAAACGGTTGGCCATCTTGCGGGTCCTTATTCGGCAGGCGCGGTTTGAGGCCGGGCGGGGAGAGGCCGATCCTGCGCCGGATCATAGGCCGCATCGTGCAACGGCGGCTCGTCGCGAAGCTTGCCGGCTACCGTCAACCAGACGTTGACGACCATCACCACCGCGCCGAGCAGATAGAGCGTGCCGCCGGCTGCGCGGATCAGATACATCGGGTGCATCGCCGTCACGACTTCGGAAAAGGCGTAGACGAGATAGCCGTCGGCCCCATATTCGCGCCACATCAGCCCCTGCATGATGCCCGCGACCCACATCGAGGCGGCGTAGAGAACGATGCCGATCGTCGCCATCCAGAAGTGCCAGTTGACCATGCGCAGCGAATAGAGCCGCGTGCGTCCCCACAGCCGCGGCGCGAGATAATAGACCGCGGCAAAGCTGATCATGCCGTTCCAGCCGAGCGCGCCGGCATGGACATGGCCGATCGTCCATTCGGTGTAATGCGACAGGCTGTTGACCGAACGGATCGAAAGCATCGGCCCCTCGAACGTCGCCATGCCGTAAAAGGCGAGCGCCATCACCATCATCCGGATGATCGGATCGGTGCGGATCTTGTCCCAGGCGCCGTTCAAGGTCATCAGCCCGTTGATCATCCCGCCCCAGCTCAGCATCCACAGCACGACAGAGAACACCATGCCG
>CAYQVL010000326.1:0-2724 GCA_964420825.1 uncultured Sphingomonadaceae bacterium | reverse complement strand
CGGGGAAGGAAAGGCGGGCGCTATTCATCCAGGAGACCTATCGGGGCTCACTTCGGTTGAAATCGTATTCCCAATTTTCCCGTCCCTCCAACGGCGCGCCCCACTGGTACTTCAATCGATATACAAGCCCATCCCCGGTCAAACATTCGTCTGCTTTCGGTATCGGACATTGTCGAAAATTTTCTCGCCATTCTGGAAAATGGCTTGCCGCTGAAGCGAAAATATGCCGATCAGCATATAACGCAACTTTCGTGTTAATCCGTTGAACTGTCTTTCCGCTAAAAGTCTCGCGGTGCTGGTGCCTAATTGAAGAGTCTGATTGCATGAATAATGCAACCTTCGATGTGATAGGAAATATAAACTCCGATGGTTCGGTTGTAGAATACGAGAATGGAATGATTCGATTGATCGCGTTAGTTCGATTATGGAATACGACAGGATTGTCTGATGATATAAAATCGACATTCGATCTGTTATGCAAAAACCTAGGATTTTCTCCAATATTGATAAATGAAGTAAGATTTTTTATAATATACGGTAATGAGGATATCGCGCGATGTGGATCGACATTAACAGCGATTCGTCCGCTGCGAATGTGATTTGCTAAGCTTGCACCATCTTCGAGAGAAGGATAAATTTTCTTGAAATCTGCATTCAAATCTGACATTGCTGCATCCGAAACGAATTCGGATGCATGAACCACCGATTGGCGTAAAGCTTCGAGAATCGCTTTTATTCGATTCGGAACACGCACATGCGTTGCAATCATAAACTCAATTAAATTTCCCCATTTTTGCGTCTTGATATAGTCACGGTTCTTTATGGCCTCCACGAGAGCAGGCCATCCAGATTCTACTTCCCGCGAAAAGAAGTTTTCGATGACGTTATCAAACCGCCTCTCTGCGTGCACAGGCTGCGAGTACATGTACTTTTGCCGTAACGCCTTTTCAGGTTTCTGAGCGTAATTTTTACTATTCCAAATATCCATCAAACACAGATCTTCCTCTGGGCTCGTAAAATTTTTCGAATAACATTTCGGTATATAATGATGTTGTTTTTGTTCCAAATCTACACCTACCGAGCGCATTGCATTATCTAAACAGTTCCAGCTGCGCGGCCGGCTTCGCCTTCGACAGGAAGCGTTCGCGCAGGCCCTCGCTGTCGGTTGCCGCGCCCGGCGACCAGTCGAGCGCGGTGACGAAGGGCCGAACCGGGCCACGTCGTCGAGCCGCAGCGTGCGATGGCGGCGGGTCGACAGGATACGGTTCACCGCGCGGGTTCCCAAGCCCGGCACACGCAGCAGCATCTCCCGATCGGCGCGATTGACGTCCACCGGAAACCGGTCGCGGTGCTTCAGCGCCCAGGCGAGTTTGGGATCGATGGCGAGATCCAGCATCCCGCCAACGCCGCCCGCGACGATCTCGCCCCGGTCGAAGCCGTAAAAGCGCATCAGCCAGTCGGCCTGATACAGGCGGTGTTCGCGCATCAGTGGCGGCTTGGCGAGCGGCAGCCGGCTGGAGGCATCGGGAATCGGCGAGAAGGCGGAATAATAGACCCGCTTGAGGCGGTAATTGCCGTAGAGATTCTCCGAACGGCCGAGGATGGCATCGTCGTCGGAGCCGTCGGCGCCGATGATCATCTGGGTCGACTGGCCGCCGGGCGCGAAGCGTTGCGGCTTCGTTCGGTCCTTTTTCTCGCCCTTGTGTTCCTCGATCTTGGCCCGCAGATGGCCCATCGAACGGCGGATGTCGCGCGGCTTCTTTTCCGGCGCGAGTGCCTCCAGGGTCAGGTCGGTCGGCAGCTCGATATTGATCGACAGGCGGTCGGCGAACAGCCCCGCCGCCTCGATCAGGGCGGGCGATGCGTCGGGGATCGTCTTCAAATGGATGTAGCCGGCGAAATTCTCCTCCAGCCGCAGCTTTCTGGCGATCCGCACCATCTCCTCCATCGTGTAGTCGGAGTTGCGGATGATGCCGGAGGACAGGAATAGGCCCTCGATGTAATTGCGCTTGTAGAACTCCATCGTCAGCGTGACGACTTCCTCGACCGTGAAACGGGCGCGGGCGACATTGGAGGACGAGCGGTTGACGCAATAGACGCAGTCATAGACGCAAAAATTGGTCATCAAGATTTTCAGCAGCGAGATGCACCGCCCGTCGGGCGCATAGGCGTGGCAGATGCCCGACCCCTCGGTCGAGCCGATGCCTTTGCTCTTGGCGGAATCGCGCCGGGTCGAGCCGCTGGACGCGCAGGATGCGTCGTATTTGGCGGCGTCGGAGAGGATCGCGAGCTTGTCGATGAGGGTCGTCTTGGACATGACGCGGATATAGCGTTCATGAAATGTTCTCGCCAGCCACTTTCCGGATTTCTCGGCGAGACCCAGTGTCGCAGGTTCGATCACGCGGCTGTGGACCGCGTCCATGAGACGAAAAGGCCGGCCAGACGTTCTTGTCCAGCCGGCCGATCTTCAGTCTGGCGCCCTGCGTCTGTCAGCCCGCGGATTTGGCCTTGTTCACCGCCCGCTTGGTGACGACCTTGACGAGGTTGGCGCGATAGGCCGACGTGCCGTGCAGGTCCGACAGCATGTCGCCCTCGTCGACCGACAGCCCGTCCACGGCCGAGCCGTCGAAATTCGATGACAGCGCCTGTTCGCCGTCGGTCCAGCGAAAGGCTCCGCCCATGCTGGCGCCGGTCACGCCGACCTTCACCTCGCCGCCGCGTTTG
>CAYQVL010000325.1:0-2732 GCA_964420825.1 uncultured Sphingomonadaceae bacterium | reverse complement strand
GCGGCGGCGGCTTCGACGAGATCGCCCGTGGCGCTCAACGTCGCGTCGCCGCGGACATCGCCGAACCCGATCAGCCATTCGCCGGGTCCGGCGTTGCGGGCGTCGAGGCGAAGCGGTTTGGTTGGCGCATAGTGGCTGGCGAGCTGGCCCGGCGCTTCGATTGTGTCGCGCTTGGCAATGTCGAGCGTCAAGCCGGTCGCGGCTTCGATCAGCGGCGCGCCGATCGGCCCGGGACGCAGCAACCGGACATTCGCCTCGCCGACGCCGACGATCGTCGATTCCAGCCCATGTCCGGTGAGGCCGGCATCGATGATCAGCCCGACCCGGCCGTCAAGGCTGTCGGCGACATGCGCGGCGCGGGTCGGGCTGATCCGTCCGCTGGCGTTGGCCGACGGCGCGGCGAGGGGTTTGCCAGTCGCCTTGAGAAGCGCCTGCATAGCGGGATGCGCGGGGACGCGGATGGCGATGGTCGCGAGCCCCGCGGTGACCAGTCCGGCAATCCCGCTATCGGGACGCAGCGGCAGCACGAGGGTCAGCGGCCCCGGCCAAAAAGCTTGGGCGAGCGTCTGGGCGACCGGATTGAAATGCGCGAAAGCGCGCGCTGCTTCGGTATCGGCGACATGGACGATCAGCGGGTTGAAGCTTGGCCGGCCCTTGGCGGCATAGATCCGCGCGACCGCTTCGCCATTGGTTGCGTCGGCGGCGAGTCCGTAGACAGTCTCGGTAGGCACTGCGACGCATTCTCCCGCCGCGATCCGTGCCGCGGCGTCGGCGATGGCATCCTCTTCGAATGGGCGGATCAGGGTATTTGGCGCGGTCACCCGCTCGCGCTATAGCCAGCGTCGAATCTCCGCAAGATTGGAAACCCCCTAATGAGCTACTCGCCCCCCGTCGCCGAACAGCAATTCGTGCTCGATCATATCGCCGGCATCGACCACATCGCCGATAGCGAGCGCTTCGCCGAGGCGACGCCCGATATGGTCGGCGCGATCCTACAAGGCATCGGTCAGTTCGCCGCGGGCGAATTCGCACCGCTCAATCGCACCGGCGATACCGTCGGCGCAAGGCTGACCGGGGACGGCGTGGTCATGCCCGAGGGCTTTGCCGACGCCTATCGCGCCTATGTCGAGAGCGGCTGGGGGACGATTTCGCCGCCGCCCGAATTTGGCGGGCAGGGGCTTCCCTTCGCGTTGGCGACGGTAGTGCTCGAAACGCTGGGCTCGGCGAATATGGCGCTGGCGCTCTGCCCGACGCTCAATGTCGGTGCGGTCGAATCGCTTGTCCACCACGGCAGCGCCGAACTACAGGCTGCCTATCTGCCCAGGCTCTCGACCGGCGAATGGACCGGAACGATGAACCTGACCGAGCCGCAAGCCGGGTCGGATGTCGGGGCGCTCAAGACCAAAGCCGAGCCTGCCGGCGACGGCAGTTGGCGAATCAGCGGGCAGAAGATTTTCATCTCGTTCGGCGAGCATGACATGGCGGACAACATCATACATTTGGTGCTCGCGCGGACGCCCGACGCGCCGCCGGGCACCAAGGGCATCTCGCTGTTTCTGGTCCCGCGCTACCGGCTCGATGCCGAAGGCAATCCCGGCGAAGCCAATGACGCGCGCGCGGTTTCGATCGAACACAAGATGGGTATCAATGCCTCGCCGACCTGCGTGATGTCGTTCGGCGACGAGGGCGATTGCCACGGCTGGCTGATCGGCGAGGAGCTCGGCGGCATCCGGGCGATGTTTACGATGATGAATAACGCGCGGTTGAATGTCGGGCTCCAGGGCGTCCAGATCGGCGAGCGGGCCACGCAGCAGGCGGTCAATTTCGCGCGAGAACGTGTTCAATCGGCGCGCTCCGGCGCGGCATCGCGCGATCCCGTTGCGATCATCGAACACCCCGATGTTCGGCGGATGCTGTTGCGAATGAAGGCGCTCACGCAGGCGGCACGAGCTTTGCTCTATTATGCGGCCGGCCAAGTCGATCGCGCGACCCTCGGCGAGGACGGCGCGCAGGCGCGCGTCGAATTGCTCACGCCGCTCGCCAAGGCCTATGGCACCGATATCGGCTGCGAGGTGACGAGCCTTGGCGTTCAGGTTCATGGCGGCATGGGCTATGTCGAGGAAACCGGCGCCGCGCAGCACTTCCGCGACGCCCGCATTGCGCCGATCTACGAAGGGACCAATGGCATCCAGGCCGCCGATCTGGTCGGGCGCAAGCTGCGGCTCGAAGGCGGCCGCGCGCTGTCGGCGTTGCTTGACGATGTCCGCGTGGAGGCCGGGCACGAATCCGCCCTCGCCGCATTGCTTGCCGATTGCGAAAGCGTCATCTCCTGGCTGACCGGCGACCAGGCCGATAGCGACGATCAACTCGCCGCGAGCTACCCCTTTCTTACCATGCTCTCGGTGCTGATCTGCGGCTGGCTGATGGCGCGGCAGGCGAAGATCGCCGAGGCAAAGCTTGCCACCGGAGATGGCGATAGCGAATTTCTCGAGATGAAAATCGCCGCCTCGCGCTTCTATATCGATCAGGTCGTTCCCGAAGCATCGGGGCTAAAAGCGGCCGCGACGGCCAAAGCCGATATACTCTATTCGATCGGCGCGGACGCTTTTGTGGCTTAGCGGCGTGCGTGACCCGCGGCACTCGCGCTTGCGGCGTCGATCGCAGGAAATGCGCGCTGTTGCCCGTGCCGAGTCGCGCTGGACCGCCGAACTCATCGATCGCTTCATCGCCGA
>CAYQVL010000324.1:0-2734 GCA_964420825.1 uncultured Sphingomonadaceae bacterium | reverse complement strand
GTTGGTCTGCAGATGGCCGATCACCGACCAGGCGATGGGAAGATCGGCCATCGCCTCGGCCTTTTCGCGCGCCTCCTGCACCTTGTTCTCTCCGAATTCGGAGAGACCCGCCGCATGCGCCATGCGGATGCGGGCCTCCTCCACCGTCTTGGAGACCGGCAGCAAACGCACCTCCGCCGGGTCGCGCCCGGCGCGCGCGCACGCAGCCGCGATCCGCGCCCGCACGGTGGCGAGATTGCGCGCGATGTCCTCCGCGCTGCGCGCCGTGGGGAAGCCGCCATGGCGGATCGCCGTCCCGCTCATCGCCTCACGCCTCGAGCTTGCCGAGCCAGGCGGAAAGCACCGCCTGCGCCTTGTGTTCAAGCTCCGAGCCGTATCTCTGTGCGTCCGCACGCAGGCGCGGCACGTCGATCTTCGCGGCAGCGAGTTCGGCCGCGTGGCCGACGAGCCATTTCTCGAAGCCCTTCGCGGACGCCTCGGGGTGGAACTGGAAGCCGATGACGTTGGGCCCCATCGCGAAGGCCTGGTTCTCGCACAGATCGGTCGCGGCGAGCCGCGCGGCGCCGACCGGCAGGTCGAACGTGTCGCCATGCCAGTGCAACGTCATCGGCGCGTCTGCGAAGGGCGAGAGGCAGGAGGACCGTCCCGCCTCCGTCAGAGCGATGGGCGCAAAGCCGATCTCCTTCGTTCCGCTCGGGAACACGCGCGCGCCCGCCGCACGGGCGATCAGCTGTGCGCCGAGACAGACGCCGAGCGTCGGCCGGTTGGCGGCTAGGCGCTGTTCGAGGATGCCGATCTCCTCGGCGAGGAAGGGATAGGCCTCGTCCTCATAGGCGCCGATCGGGCCGCCGAGCACGATCAGGAGGTCTGTCTTGACCGGCTCCAGCGTCCAGAGCTCCTGCTCGCCGGTATCCCAGTAATGGACCTGATAACCGGCCGCGCGGAGCGCGGGCGCGAAAGCGCCGAGATCCTCGAAGCCGACATGACGGATGGCGACGGCGGATTTCATGCGGGACGGTCTCCTTGCGGTGTCGCAACTGTGCAGCCGGCCTCGTCGCAGGCCGGAGCACATGCATCGGCAGCGGGTTCGGCTGAGACGGTTCTGTCTTCGCGCTCAGCGATCAGCGCCATGATCTCCGCGCCGAGGCGCAGATCGGGCACATGCCCGAAATGCTGCGCGCGCCGCCGCCCCTGCCGGTCGATCAGCACGAGGGTGGGCGTGCCCTGCAGGCCGTAGGCGGCCATGGTCTTCGGCAGGCCGCGATCCTCGCCCGGCGCGTCGACCGCGACGGGAAAGCCGATGCGGTATTCGTGCAGGAAGGCTTCGAGCCCGATCTGGGTCTGGGCGTCGTGATGCTCGAAGACGCTGTGCAGGCCGATCACCGCGACGTCCTCCTCTCGGAAGGTCTCGCGCACGCGCTCCGCCTGCGGCAGGCCGTGGCTGACGCAGCCCGGACACAGCATCTGATAAGCCTCGATCAGCACGACGCGACCGCGGAGCCGGTCGAGGCTGAGCGGCTCGGCGGCGTTCAGCCACCGAGCCACTTGGATAGCGGGGGCGGGCTTCGGAACCATGCCCGGCCCGTCAGCGCAGCGCCGACAGATCGGCGCCGTGATTGATGTGCAGCGCCGCGCCGTCGACGACGAGCGCCGGTACGGATTTCACGCCAACCGCTTCGGCTTCATCGATCCGGTCCGGCGCATCGCCGAGATGGACGACCTCTAGCTCGACACGGCCGCGATCGATGATCTCGGTGATCCTGTTTTCGGCGGCGACGCAGACCGGGCAGCCGGCATGGTAGAAGATGGCTTTCTGTGTCATGATTCTTGTGTCTCCTGTCTTTATCGAGAGGCGGGTTCAGACATCAGGACGTCTCGCCCGTTGTCGCGGGTGGGGCGTCCGCTTATCCGGCCGGCGCACCGAGGAACGTCCGCCACAGGGCGTCGGCCTCGGAAGCGCCGGCCGGTTCATGCTCGCCGCAATCGAGGCGCAGGCTTGCGTCCCCGAAAGCGGCGTCCACGAAGGCGCAGTGATGGGGGGCGGCCGGATCGTCATGGACGTTCGGCCGGAAGAAGCGGCAGGTCGCGCACATCCGCTGCACCGGAATTGCGCCCCGGACCTGCAGTTCACGGATCATTTTGACGAGGGCCTTGAGAAACACGGCCCGCTCGTCCGCACCGAGCGTGTCGATAGCGCCGAGCAGCGCGTCGGGCCAGACGGCAGTTTCGGCGGCGGCGCGCCGACCGCTCGCAGTGGCATGCAATGGCGACGCCCGAGCATCGTCCGGATCGGAAACTTTAACGACGTGGCCCTTGCGAATGAGCGCGCCGGCCGCGTCGCTGGCCGTCGGCTGGGTGACGCCGAGCGCCTCGGCGAGTGCGGTGATGCGCGCCGGACCGCGCTGGGTCAGAAGGGCGAGGATCTGCGCCTGGGTCGGCGACAGCGCGGCGGCGTCGGCCTGCCGCCAGGTCTCGGCGCGCAGGAACAGTCCGATCTTCGCCAGCCCGGTCGCGATGTGTGTTTGCGTCGTCATGATGCTCCGCCTTTCGGAGCGAATATTGATAGGAGTCCTATGTAAAAGCAAGCTGCATTTTCGACACGCTTACCAGCGCCGAGGCGCGAGGCGCAGGAGATCGCGATAGCCGCGATCGACCATGCTCTGGCCATAGGCGGCCAGGCGCACGATCTGGGCCTTGAGCGAGCTGGTTTTCCAGGGTTCGGCGCTCACGCGGC
>CAYQVL010000323.1:0-2736 GCA_964420825.1 uncultured Sphingomonadaceae bacterium | reverse complement strand
TTCGCGCGCGTCGAGTTTGCCGCGATCGTGCTGGCGCGAGACCTTCTCGGTCCCGCCCATCTCCTCGGCCATCGCCTCGCGGCGGCGCAGTTCCTCGATGTCCTTTTCCCAGCTCATCGAGGGAAACCTAGCAGCGGCTGGCCGCCAAAGCCATCGGCCGATCGTGTCGCGGCTTTGACCGAACTCAGTTGCCTTGCCCTGCTTTGCGCCGTCTGCGTTCGGTGTCGTAAATGGCGACCGTCAGGAAGAAGCTCAGGCAGATCATCACGAACTCGCCGCCGTCTTCGATGAAGGTGGCGACCTCATGGTGCACCGGAGTTTGTCGGCCCCAGACGACCGCCATATCGACGATCACGCCGAACGCAGCCGCCCCGGCGATACAGGCGGCGAGCAGGATCGAAAAAAGCGCCGGCCTGAGCCGGGCGTTCTTCAGGCTGATCGCCAGACCGGAGAGCCAGATCAGGCCGATGGCGAGAAACATCGCGGCTTCGCCGATATCGTTGGCCCCCACAGGGAGCGCGTGCCAATTCTCGAAGAGGGGCGCGAGCCACTTGCCGCTTTGTTCGTGTATCTCGAGGCTGTTGTCGAGCGTCACCCAAATGAACAGCATGGCGTTGGCCAGATAGGCCCAGTCGCGGTCCTTGCGCCACAGCAACAGCAGCAGGACGGTTATCGAGACTGTCAGCGAATATTCGAACCATTCGCCAAAGCCGCCGTCGCTGGCGAGGTAGAATTGCACGGGCAGATCGGCGTTGGTCAGCGCCCCGTAATGCGCCGCGACATCGAGCCCGAAGAGCACGCCCGCATAGGGCAACACGATAAGCGCGGCAGCGATGAGGCTCGGCGACCGCAAGAGCTCCCGGACAACGGCGCCGATTTCGCTCGCCCATCGGGTAATTCGCATCTCTCGCTTCCTGACCTCGCTTGCGCGCAATCGCGCTAGGACAGTCGCAGCGCCGAGGAAAGCCGGAAAAAGGGTAAATTGCGATTTCCAATTCCGGGCGAAAAGCGGGGCAATCCACGACCTCCGGCTACTTGCCAAGCCGCGAGAGCCAGTCCAACCACAGTCCATGACACCGACTCGGCGGCATTTCCTCGCGCTCGGCGCGGCAACGGGTCTGGCGATCGCCGCTCCGTGGCGGGTTTTGGCGCAGGGCGAAGCCGCCGCGCTGAGCCCGGTGACCGGCGATGTCGCGCCGATTTCTCCCGAGGAGCATCTGGCCCGGATCGCCAAGGCGCAGCGGTTGATGCGCGAACAGGGTCTTTCGGCGCTGCTCGTCGAGCCCGGCGCCTCGCTGACCTATTTCACCGGCGTTCAATGGCGGCGCAGCGAGCGGCTGACCGCCGCCGTGATCCCGGCGGAAGGCGAAGCGATCGTCGTCACCCCGCATTTCGAAGAGCCTTCGGTACGTGAGAGCCTCAAGATCCCGGCGGAAATCCGAGTCTGGAACGAGCATGAGGATCCGCTCGCGCTGGTTGCGGCCTTGCTCGGCGAGCGCCCGACAACCGGCGCGATCGGCATCGAGGAAACCGTGCGCTTCTTCGCGGTCGATGGCTTGCGCCGCGCGCTGCCCGCTGCCCGGATCGTCACCGGCGCGCCGGTCGTGCGCGGATGCCGGATGATCAAGTCGGCGCACGAGATCGCGCTGATGCAAAAGGCGGCCGACATCACCATCGCCGCCTATCGCCATACCTATCCGCAAATAGAATTAGGGATGAGGCCCGCCGATATCGGCGGACTGATGAACAGCGCGACCGCCGCGCTCGGCGGGACGCCGGAATTCGCGCTGATCCTGCTTGGCGAGGCGAGCGCCTATCCGCACGGTTCGGGCCGGCCGCAGGCGGTGCGCGAAGGCGAGGTCGTGCTGATGGACTGCGGCTGCACCGTCGAGGGCTATCAGTCGGATATCTCGCGGACCTTCGTCTTCGGCGAGGCCGATGCCGACCAGCGCCGCGTCTGGAGCCAAATGCGGCGCGGCCAGGATATCGCGATGGAAGCGGCGCGGGTCGGCGCGCCCGCCGGCGGCGTCGACGATGCTGTGCGCGGCTGGTATGAGAGCCTCGGCTACGGCCCCGGCTACGCGCTCCCCGGCCTCTCGCATCGGACCGGCCACGGCATCGGCATGGACGGCCATGAGCCGGTCAACCTCGTCCATGGCGAAACGACGCCGCTTGCGCCGGGGATGTGCTTTTCGAACGAGCCGGGCATCTACATCCCCGGCAGCTTCGGCATCCGGCTCGAGGACTGTTTCCATATGACCCGAGGCGGGCCGCGCTATTTCTCGACGCCGCCGCCTTCGATCGACGATCCCTTCGGATAGATGGGCGGCTGGGCCGACACCGAGATACGCGCCATCGACGCTGGGGACTCGGTCCGTCGCGCCGGATAATTAGGCAAAGGGGCGTCCGCCGACCCGCCTTTCCCTTGTAATCGATAGCGCCTATATCGCGGCCATGTCGCTACGCCCCTGGAGAGATATCGCCCGCCGAAAGTCGCGGCAGATCATGGTCGGCGCCGTGCCGGTCGGCGGCGACGCGCCCGTCACCGTCCAGACGATGACCAACACGCCGACATCCGACGCAAAAGCGACGATCGACCAGATCCGCCGCTGCGAGGAAGCCGGCGTCGATATCATCCGCGTTTCGTGCCCCGACGAGGAATCGACCGCCGCGCTCGGCGAAATCGTCCGCGCCGCCAAGGTTCCGATCGTCGCCGATATCCATTTCCACTTTAAG
>CAYQVL010000322.1:0-2747 GCA_964420825.1 uncultured Sphingomonadaceae bacterium | reverse complement strand
AGGAAATCGTCTGATTTACCCCGATCGATGACGAACAAAGCACGAACATCGATCGCCGCGCATGGTGCTGACGGGGGACAGCGCCTTCTTAAGCACAAGCCGGCGTTGCTATGATCCGGTCGGGCCAGGAGGAGTAAGCATGGAACGCCCGCTTGGCTCCCGCATCCTCACGCCGCGTCCCATTCCCGTGCTCGCGCTGTTCTCGCCGATCAGTTCGACACCGGCGCCTTCCAAAGCCTCGATGACCTTCATCAGCGTACCTATTATACCGCGTACCTGACCACCGGAGGACTCCATGCGCTGGATGGTCGGCAGAGAGAGGTTCGCCATCTTGGCAAGCTGTCGTTGATCGATCCCCAGGAGCGCTCGTGCGGCACGCATCTGCGCTGAAGTAATCATGAAACTCCCACCTCCAGAAGCGGATCATCGATAGATAGAGCTATCCGATAGATGTGCAGTATATGACTGCAAATGTCTAATGCTCCTATCGACCTTGGCGCTGCATGCTGACGGCGGATAATCAGCTTTGCCGTTCAACCATCATCGATTTTATGCTCGCAATCGCCTTGGCCGGGTTCAACCCCTTAGGGCAGGTCTGCGCGCAGTTCATGATCGTATGGCACCGATAGAGACGGAAGGGATCTTCAAGATCGTCCAGGCGCTCGCCTGCCGCTTCGTCCCGGCTGTCAGCGAGCCAGCGATAGGCCTGAAGAAGAACAGCCGGCCCGAGATACCGGTCGCTGTTCCACCAATAGCTTGGGCAGGACGAAGAACAGCACGCGCACAAGATGCACTCGTACAATCCATCCAGTTTTTCACGGTGTTCGCGGCTTTGCTTCCATTCAGCTTGAGGCTGCGGAGTGGTTGTCTGAAGCCACGGCTTGATCTCGGTATATTGGGCGTAGAACTGGGTGAGGTCGGGGACAAGATCCTTGACAACCGCCATGTGGGGCAAGGGGTACACTTTGACATCGCCTCGGATGTCGTTGACGCTCTTGGTGCAGGCAAGCGTATTGGATCCGTTTATATTCATTGCGCATGAACCGCAGACGCCTTCACGGCAGGACCGGCGGAACGTGAGCGTCTGATCGATGTCGTTCTTGATCGCTATCAACAGATCGAGGACCATTGGGCCGCAGGAGTCGAGATCGACCTCGTAGCTGTCAACCCGCGGATTTTCCGATGCATCGGGGTTGTAACGGTATACCCGAACACGTCGCACGTTTCTCGCCGAGGGATCTGCGGGGTAATGCCGACCTTTGACGATCTTTGAATTCGCGGGAAGTGAAAACTGGACCATATCTGTCTTCCTCGTCGTTTCGACGGCAGCAGAAATCGCTGCTAATAAACGCGCGCCCTGGGTTCGATATATTGAATGTCTTCGGTGAGCGTGAAGTTATGGACTGGCCGGTAATCGAGACGAACCCGGCCCGCCGGATCCACCCAGGCCAGGCTGTGCTTCATCCAGTTCTCATCGTCGCGCTCCGGAAAATCCTCACGGGCATGCGCGCCGCGGCTCTCGGTGCGTGCGATTGCCGAGCCGACCAGCGCTGTCGCCTGCAGCAGCAGGTTTTCGAATTCGAGCGTCTCGACCAAATCCGAGTTCCAGATCATCGAACGGTCGGAGACGCCTATATCAGAAAAACCATCCCATACTTCGCGCAGTTTTTGCTCGCCTTCCCGCAAGATCTCGCCTGTCCGAAACACCGTTGCGAAATTTTGCATGGCGCGCTGCATCTGGCGCCGGAGCCGCGGTGTCGGCGTTCCGCCCTTCGCATGCCGAAGCCCGTCAAAGCGCTCGATGCTCGCCGCGCCGGCATCGGCGGGCAGTTCTGGTTGCGCGGCGCCCGCCGTAATCGTTTCCGCGCATCGCAGCGCGGCCGCACGTCCGAAGACGACGATGTCGAGCAAGGAGTTGCATCCCAGCCGATTGGCTCCGTGGACCGAAACGCAGGCCGCTTCTCCCGCAGCCATGAGTCCGGGAACAATAGCCTCGGCATCTCCGCCTTGGGCGCTGATGGCGTGCCCGTGATAATTGGCCGGGATGCCGCCCATGCAATAATGGGCGGTAGGCAGGACAGGAATGGGTTGCCGCGTTACATCGACACCCGCGAAAATGTGCGCTGATTCGGAGATGCCGGGGAGACGTTCGTGGAGCATTTCCGGGGAGAGGTGGTCGAGGTGAAGATGGATATAGTCCTTGTCGGCGCCCACGCCGCGCCCTTCGCGAATTTCGATTGTCATCGCCCGTGAGACGACATCGCGCGAGGCGAGGTCACCCGCGGACGGAGCGTAGCGCTCCATGAATCGCTCGCCCTCGGAGTTGACGAGATAGCCGCCTTCCCCGCGGGCCCCTTCGGTAATGAGACAACCGGCGCCATAAATGCCGGTCGGATGAAACTGCATGAATTCCATGTCCTGCAGCGGCAATCCGGCCCGCAGCACCATACCGCCGCCGTCTCCCGTGCAGGTATGCGCGGAGGTGCAGGAGAAGTAGATCCGGCCATAGCCGCCCGTCGCAAGGATGACCTGCTGAGCACGGAACCGGTGCAATGTGCCGTCCATCAGCGACCAGGCGATGACGCCGCGGCACTCGCCATCGACCATGATCAGATCAAGCACGAAATATTCGACGAAGAATTCAGCTCCGAACCGCAGGGCCTGGCCGTAGAGAGTGTGAATGAGCGCGTGCCCGGTACGGTCGGCGGCGGCACAGGCGCGCGGGACGGGCCGCTCGCCGAAGTTGC
>CAYQVL010000321.1:0-2759 GCA_964420825.1 uncultured Sphingomonadaceae bacterium | reverse complement strand
CTTTTCGGGGGTGCCGCTGAACTTGTCGCGTAGCCGTTCGTCCTGCGTGCAGACGCCGACTGGGCAGGTGTTCGAATGGCACTGGCGGACCATGATGCAGCCCATCGCGACGAGGCTCAGCGTGCCGATACCGAACTCCTCGGCGCCGAGGACGGCGGCGATGACGATGTCGCGGCCGGTCTTGAGCCCGCCATCGGTGCGCAGCCGTATCCGGTGGCGCAGGCCGTTCAATGTGAGCACTTGGTTGACCTCGGAGAGGCCCATCTCCCATGGTGTGCCGGCATATTTTATGCTCGTTTGCGGCGAAGCGCCGGTGCCGCCGGTATTGCCGGCGACGAGGATGACATCGGCATGCGCCTTGGCGACGCCCGCCGCGACCGTCCCGATCCCCGCCGAACTGACGAGCTTGACGCAAACGCGCGCGCGGGGGTTGATCTGCTTGAGGTCATAGATAAGCTGGGCGAGATCCTCGATCGAGTAGATGTCGTGATGCGGCGGCGGCGAGATCAGCGTCACGCCCGGCGTCGAATGCCTGAGCTTGGCGATGAACGCGCTGACCTTGAAGCCGGGAAGCTGGCCGCCCTCGCCGGGTTTCGCTCCCTGCGCCATCTTGATCTCGATCTCGTCGCAGGCGTTGAGATATTCGGCCGTAACCCCGAAACGCCCGCTCGCGATCTGCTTGATAACGCTGTTGCCATTGTCGCCATTGGCCTTGGGCAGATAGCGGTTCTTGTCCTCGCCGCCTTCGCCCGACACTGCCTTGGCACCGATCCGGTTCATCGCGATGGCGAGGGTCTCGTGCGCCTCCGGCGAGAGCGCGCCGAGGCTCATGCCAGGTGTCACAAAGCGCTTGCGGATCTCGGTGATCGCCTCGACCTCGTCGATCGGGACGGGTTGCTTGGCCCAGTTGAACTCCATCAGATCGCGCAGATAGACGGGATCGAGATCGCGAACGCCGCGCGAAAACTGTAGATAAGCCGAATAGCTGTCCGATCCGACGGCGCTTTGCAGCAGGTGCATGAGCTGGGCGGAGAAAGCATGCTGTTCGCCGCCCTCGCGCTGGCGATAGAAGCCGCCGATGGGCAGCGTTACAACCGCCGGATCCCAGGCCGCTTCGTGGCGCATGGTCGCGTTCAACTGCAGCGAGGCATAGCCTTCGCCCGATATCTTGGCGGGCATGCCCGGGAAGAATTCGTCGACCAGCGCGCGGCTCAAACCAACCGCTTCGAAATTATAGCCGCCGCGATAGCTGGAGATCACCGCGATCCCCATTTTCGACATGATCTTGCGCAGACCCTCTTCGATCGCCTCCTGATAGCGCGCGAAGCAGTCGTCGAGGCTTAATCCTTCGAACAGGCCGCGGCTGTGGCGGTCGGCGATCGCGGCTTCGGCGAGATAGGCGTTTACCGTCGTCGCACCGACGCCGATCAGCACGGCGAAATAATGCGTGTCGAGGCATTCGGCCGAGCGGACGTTGACCGATGCGTAGCTGCGCAGTCCCTTGCGCTTCAAATGCGTGTGGACGGCCGCGGCGGCGAGAACCATCGGGATCGAAATGCGCTCGGCCCCCATCGCCTCGTCGGTCAGAAACAGCTCGATATGCCCTTCGCGCACCGCCTGTTCGGCCTCTTTGCGGACGCGCGCGATGGCGTTGCGCAGCTCGCCGCCCGCAGCGAAAGTACAATCGATTTGCGCGGCATTGTCGCCAAAATGCTCGAGCAGCGTACCCCATTGTCGGCTCGTGAGGATCGGCGAATCGAGCACGAGCACATCGTCCTGCTCGGCCTCGTTGTCGAGAATATTGGCGAGGTTGGCGAAGCGCGTCTTGAGGCTCATGACGTGCTTTTCGCGCAAGCTGTCGATCGGCGGGTTGGTGACCTGGCTGAAATTCTGACGAAAGAACTGGCTGATCAGCCGCGGCTTGCCTGATATCACCGCGAGCGGCGTATCGTCGCCCATCGATCCGATTGCTTCCTTGGCGGTCTCGATCATCGGCGCGAGGATGAGTTCCATATCCTCCATCGTCTGTCCGGCGGCGACCTGACGGCGCGTGAGTTCGGCGCGCTCCCAGCCCGGCGTATAATCGCCCTTGGGCGCTGTAAGATCGGCGAATGCCTTGAAGCCTTTGACCCAATCGCCATAAGAGCGCTCGCTGGCGATCTTGTCCTTGATCGCGCGGTCTTCGAAGAGCTCGCCGGCCTCGAAATCGACGGCGATCATCTGCCCCGGCCCAAGCTGGCCCTTTTTGACGATCTGGTTTTCGGGGACGACGACCATACCGGTTTCCGAGCCGACTATGAGCAGCCCATCGACGGTCTGCGTCGTCCGCAACGGTCGCAGCGCATTGCGGTCGAGCCCGGCGACCGCCCAGCGGCCGTCGGTCATCGCCAATGCGGCGGGGCCGTCCCAAGGCTCCATCATGCTCGCCAGATAGGCGTACATGTCACGATGCGCCTGCGGCAGATCGGGGTCGTGCTCCCAGGCTTCGGGGACGAGCATCAGCTTGGCTGTCGGCGCGTCGCGGCCCGACCGGCAGATCGCCTCGAACACCGCGTCGAGCGACGCCGTGTCGCTGGCTCCCGCCGGGATCAGCGGCTTGATCTCCTCGCTATGCTCGCCGAAGGCGAGGCTCGCCATTTTGATCTCGTGGCTCTGCATCCAATTCTTGTTGCCGCGGATGGTGTTGATCTCGCCATTGTGTGCGAGCGTCCGGAACGGCTGGGCGAGCCACCATTGCGGGAAGGTGTTGGTCGAATAGC
>CAYQVL010000320.1:0-2786 GCA_964420825.1 uncultured Sphingomonadaceae bacterium | reverse complement strand
ATCGACGAAGCGCTGCTTGAGCGGCGGGATCTTGCCGACGGCTTGCATGCCGAAGCGGCGGACTTTCGACGCCGTCTTGCCGCGAATCCCGAACAGCCGCGTCAGGCTATCGGTCGCCATCGCGACCATCAGCGTGTCGAGACTACGCCAGCTTTCGTAGCGTTTGAGGAGTTGCGCATCGGCCAAATCCAGGCCCAGCCGCGCGCCTTCGACGAGCACTTCGGTCAGCGCGGCGACGTCGCGGAAACCGAGATTGAGGCCCTGGCCCGCGATCGGATGGATGCCGTGCGCGGCGTCGCCGACGAGCGCGAGACGCTCGGCGGTGATCCTGGCGGTATGGTGAAAGCCGAGCGGATAGGCTCCGCGCGGCCCGGCGAGCGCTAGATCGCCGAGAAAACCGCCCATGCGTTTTTGCGCTTCGGCGAGAAAGGCGCGCTCGGACAGCGCCAGCATCGCCGGCCCGTCGACCTCGCGCACCGTCCAGACGAGCGCCGAACGGTGGCCATTGGCGTCACCCTGCATCGGCAGGATCGCGAACGGCCCCGCGGGATAGAAGATTTCATAGGCGATTGCGCCGTGAGGTCGCTCGTGGTTGAGCGTCGCGATGATTGCATGGTGCTTGTAGCGCCAGCGCGCGACGCGGATTCCCGCCGCCTCGCGCGTCGGCGAATTGCGGCCTTCGGCGCCGATCAGCAGCGGCGCGGCGAGCACGCTGCCGTCGTCGAGCGTCACGCTGACGCCGCCGGGCTCGCGCGCGACATCGACCGCGCTGCGCCCCATATGGAGCGAGACATGGTCGGCGCGCCTCGCGGCCTCGAAGAGCGTCGCGCGAAGCAGCTTGTTTTCGAACATGATGCCGAGCGGACCTTCATCCTCGGGTGAGGCGAAATCGAGACCGCCCGGGGCAAGCCCATCGCTGACGCGGATCGCATCGATCGCGCAGCCCTTGCCGCCGAGCGCCTCGCCAAGCCCGATCGCGCGGAGCATATTCCAGCTCGCGCTCGCCACCGCCGAAACCCGGCCGTCGTAGCTCGCGTCGAGGAGCGCCTCGGCCGGCGCGCGGTCGATCACCGCGCTCGACAGGCCATGCGTATCGAGCGCAAGCCCGAGCGCCTGCCCGACGAGACCGCCGCCGAGGATGATGACATCATGGTTCATATCGTATGCCTCATTGCGCGCCGCATTCCGTTCGCCCTGAGCCTGTCGAAGGGCTGAGTTTCCTCTTCAACGCCCGATGAAGGAAGAACAGGGCTTCGACAAGCTCAGCTCGAACGATGCCATTTTGCCGAATTTAAGCCCAAATCACGCCGTTCGTCGCCATGGGGACTCGCTTTAACGCACGAATGCGCCCCGCGATAGCGCGTTGCGCTTGACGGCGAGTCGGTGCGCGGCGCATTGTGGCGCCGCGAGAACATTTGGTGCACAACCGGGGGAAAGCGCGCGTGGCGAGTAGCGGAATGACGACGCAAATGCCAGCCTGGCGCGATGCGATGCGGCGCGCGGCGACGCGCAGCACGGCGTTGCTGATCGCGCTCGCGCTGCTCATCGCCACGACGCTCGTCGCGCTCGCGCTGGTCAGCTATCGGCCCAGCGATCCCGCAATGAACACCGCTGCGGCGGGACCCGCGCAAAACTGGCTCGGCGGTCTCGGCGCCTATGTGTCCGAGGCGTTGCTGATCGTCTTCGGGCCGCTCGTCGCCCTGCTGCTGCCGCTCGTCGTTATCGTCGCGCTCAGAATGTGGCGCGATGCGCCGCTTGGCCGTTGGGGCCGTTCGACGCTGGTGATTTCGGGCGCGATCCTGCTCATCGGAGCGGCGTTGACGCTGCTCAGCGGCGCCGCGGTGCGAGGGCTTCCGCTCGGCTGGGGCGGCGTCCTCGGCTTTGGCGGCGGCGCGGCGCTCGCGGGGCTCGTCGGGCTGGTCGGCAATCCCGATCTCGCACGCTATCTGGGCTGGGCGATCGCCGCGCTGCTCGTCGTCGTCGGCAGCTATCTCTGGTATCGCGGCCTCGGTCTCGACGAAACCGAGCGCGCCGTTCTGCTTCGCAAGCCGAGCGGCGAACGCGTTCGCATCACATCTGCCCAGCCTGCGGCGAAAACGCCCAAGCCGCGCAAGGCTGTCGCGCTTCCGGCCGAAGAGGCGCGGCCGACGGTGATCAACGACCCCAAGGACGCCGCGCGGCAGAGCATGGCGAGCCGCCCCAAGCAGCGCTCGCTCAACCTCAAATACGAACTCCCCGCGCTCGAGCTGCTCAATCCGCCGACCGAATCCGGCGGCGTGCCGATCGACCGCGCAGGGCTTGAGCGCAATGCGCGACTGCTCGAATCGGTGCTCGATGATTTCCACGTCAAGGGTTCGATCGTCGAGGTCCGCCCCGGCCCCGTCGTCACCATGTACGAGCTCGAACCGGCGAGCGGGATCAAGGCAAGCCGCGTCATCCAGCTCGCCGACGATATCGCGCGCAATATGTCGGCGATGTCGGCGCGCGTCGCGACAATCCCCGGGCGCAGTGTCATCGGCATCGAACTGCCCAACGCCAAGCGCGAGATGGTCGTGCTCTCCGAAATGGTCGCAAGCCCCGAATTCGAGGATAATGGCGCCAAGCTGCCAGTGATCCTCGGCAAGAATATCGCCGGCGACCCAGTGATCGCCGATCTCGCGCCGATGCCGCACCTGCTGGTGGCGGGCACGACAGGTTCGGGTAAATCGGTCGGTCTGAACTGCATGATCCTTTCGCTGCTCTACCGGCTGACGCCCGAAGAATGCCGGATGATCATGATCGACCCC
>CAYQVL010000319.1:0-2787 GCA_964420825.1 uncultured Sphingomonadaceae bacterium | reverse complement strand
CCGATGCGAGCGCGGCCGTGGCCCGTCCATCGCCCTGATCGTGAAGCAGGCCGAGCGCGACATAGTCGCGCGCGCTTAGCGGCCAAAGGACATCGCGCGACGCGCCAAGGTATGCGAGCAAGGCGATACGCCTTGCCGGCGGCAATCCGGCCAGCGGTTCGCCATCGATGGTTACCACGCCCTCGGCCGCGCCAACGCCCGCAAGAGCCCGCAGCAGCGTCGTCTTGCCCGCGCCGTTTGGTCCGACAAGCATGGTCAACGTGCCCGCCGCGAGCGCTATGTCGCATCGCTCCAACCGACCGTGGACAGCCATGCCAAGTGCCTGGATCCGCGCCATCATCGCTGTCCCTGCCAGCGCATGCGGGCAACCAGCGCAAGGAAGAAGGGCGCGCCGAACAGCGCCGTGACGATGCCCACCGGAACGCTACGGTCCGGCGGCGCGAAGCGGATTGCGATATCGGCGCCGAGAAGCAGCACCGCACCGATAAGCGCAGCGGGCAAAATCGCGCGGCCGGGATGTCCTCGGGTCAACGCGCGCGCGAGCACCGGTCCAACGAGCCCGATAAAGCCGACGGCTCCACACACCGAGACCGCGGCGCCGACGCCGAGCGCGGTAGCCGCCACAACCCCGTAGCGCAGGCGCACAACATTGAACCCCATCGCGGCGGCGGTTTCCTCACCGAGCGCCAGAGTGTCGAGAGCATGCGCGCGCGTGGCAAGCCAGACGGTAACCGCGAGAGCAGGGAGCGCGGCGAAAGCGAGCTGAGGCAGGCTGCGATCGACGAGCGAACCCATCAGCCAGTCATAGGCGTCGTAAAAGGCGAAAGGCGACGGCGCGAGGGAAAGCGCCAAAGCCGTCGCGGCGCCGGTGATTGCGCTGATCGCGATTCCGGCGAGCAACAGAGTCGCGGATTCGGCGCGCGGCCCCGCGAGCAGCAGCAATAGCGCCAGTGCCAGGCCCGCGCCGCCTACACCGCCGAGCGCGACGCCGAGGGGACTGGCGAAACCGATCAGATAGGCAGTGACGACCGCACCCAGGGCGGCGCCGCCAGTCGCACCGGTAATATCGGGGGAAGCCAGCGGATTGGCAAACAGCGCTTGGATCGCGGCGCCGCTCGCGCCCAAAACCGAACCATAGGCGAGGGCGAGCAGGGCGCGCGGCAACCGGAGCTCGACAAGGATCTTTGCAGCTAGCGAGGGGTCGCTTTCGAACAGCGCGGGCAGCGATTGCAACGGCACGAGCACCGACACCGCGAGCAGCACGAACGTCAGGATCACGAAAACAAGATAAAGGCGCAGGCTCATCGTGCAATCTCACGACGTAACCGGAGGATTTCCGGGATTAATGTCGGGCCGGCGCAGGTCCATCTACGGCCGTCGGTGGCGACAGTTCGTATTTCTCGCGATTCGTCGATCAGGCGAAATCCCGGCCAGAAATTTCCGCGCGCCGCCTGCTGGTTCCGGTAATCGCTGCGCAATACGAGGGGTGGCGGATCGGTTAGCAGACGCTCGGCTGCAATGCGCCCCCCAAGATTGCGAGGTTGTTCGACACCCGCCAGGCTGAGCCATTGCGCACCCAGGCTTCCGTCAGCCAAGCTCAGGCCTCCGCTGCTCAAGAACAATCCCTCGACCGGTGTTCTTGGGCGGCTCAGGCGCAAGCCTCGCAGGGCGGCGAGCAATTGCCGCCCGCGCGCTTCGCGCCCGAGTGCATTTGCAAGCTGATCGATCGCACTTTCGAGATCGTTGAATGATTGCGGAAAGGGCAGGGTAATGACCTTGGCGCCAATCCGCCGGGCAAGCCGTTCGCGGTCGCGACCGGGGCCGCCCATCGTGACGATCAGATCGGGATGCAGACCCGCAACCGACACGACGCTGCCATCATTGGCGCGATAGCGCCGCGCTGTACGCCAAAGCGCAAATTCGTGTCGGCTGCGGGCCAGATGTGTAACCGATAGGATCTGCTCGGGGGCGGCGATGAGCAGAACAAGTTCGTCGGTACACAGGTTGAGCGAGGCGACGCGTTGCGGGACCGCCGCCGCGGCGGCGCTTGCGGCCATTCCCGCAAGGCTAATCGCCGAGGCGAAGACGCAGGCCCGCGTAAACCGCGCGGCCCGGCGTCGCATAGCCGACGACATCCTGATACTCCTCGTTGAATAAATTACTGCCACGCGCGAAAATCTCGATCCCCGGGAGGATCGCATAACCGATCCGCGCCGAGGCGAGAACATAGTCGCCGAGCGTCAGCGTCTGCGCCGGGAACAGGTCGAAATCGGTATCGCGGCGGCTGCCGACATAAGCGAGCGAACCACCGAGCGCCAGCGGTCCAGTCGTATAGTCAAAGGCGATATTGGCGGTGTGTCTGGGGCGTCGCAATTCACGCAACTGGATGCCGCCCGCCACCTGCTGATCGTCGGCGTCGAGCAGGGTGTAGTTGGCGTCGATACGCAACCCGTCGAACGGCAGGAATGACGCGGCGATCTCGATCCCGCGCCGGTGGCTCTTGCCGCTGGCATTGGCGGTCGACGAGAGGAAGGTGGACGCGTCGAACACCGAGACGATCTCGTCGGTCAACTCATTGGCAAAGCCGGTGATCGACAGGCTGACGCGATCGGTGCGCCATTGAGCGCCGATCTCATAACCGCGCGATTGCTCGGGCCGGAGCGCCGGATTGCCGATGAAGCTGCCGGGGAAAAAACCGAACAGATCGAAAAATGTCGGCTGCGCGATGCCGTCGCCATAGGAACCCGAAATCGCGAAATTTTCGGAGAGCGCGACGATCGCGCCCGC
>CAYQVL010000318.1:0-2787 GCA_964420825.1 uncultured Sphingomonadaceae bacterium | reverse complement strand
GATGTCGGTGATGTATGGCGTCAGGCCATATCCGACCTCGATCCGGACCTTGCGTTCGTTGGGCGCGACGATCAGCAGGATGCCGTCGTTGCGTTCCTTGTCGCCCAGCCCCCAGTTGCGGCCGAGCTGGTAGCCGTAATCGGCGATGTCATAGCCTTGCAGGTCGGGAATCGTCGCGACGACGAACTGGCGCTGGCTGCGCTGTTCGAACGCGTCGAGCTTTGCCGTCAGCTCGGCCTCGGCGGCGGGATCGATGATGCTGGCGGCATCGACCACCGGCGCGGTGCCGCGTTCCGGGAAATCCTGCGCCCACGCTGCGGCCGATAGGCCCAGCGCCGCAACGCACGCGATCAGGAGCAGCGCCAGCCTCTGGGCAAGACGCGACACCGACATCGAAGGGATTTTCGCCGCGATCATTCCCCGCGCATGTCGAGCGTGGGCGCGACTTCGGCACCTTCGGTCGGTGCCTCATAGGTGACCATCGGCTTGGCGCCGTGGATAACCTTGGCGCCGATGATGTCGGGGAAGGTGCGGATCGTCGTATTATAATTGCGGACGGATTCGTTGTAATCCTTGAGAGCGACGCGGATCCGGTTCTCGCTACCCTCATACTGGGTCATGAAGCGCCCGTAATTGTCCTGGCTCTTGAGCTCGGGATAAGCCTCGACCGTCGCGAGCAGGCGCCCGAGCGAGCTCGACAACTGGCCCTGCGCCGCCTGGAAGGCCGCGACCTTGGCCGGGTCGGACAGGTCGTCGGGATTGAGCTGGATCTGCGGGCTCGTTGCCCTGGCACGCGCGGAGATGACGTCGTTGAGCGTCTCGCGTTCCTGCTCGGACGACGACAGGACGATCTCCTGGAGCGCGGGGATAAGGTTGGCACGTGCCTGGAACGCGGCCTGGACATCGGCCCATTTCGCCTTGGCGTTCTCCTCCGCGGTGGGTACCGAGTTGATGCCGCACGCGGCAAGCGGCGTGAGCAGCGTGGCTGCAAGCGCGAGTTTGAACGATTTGGCGATCATGGGAAGCTCCGTTGGGCTAGGGGGCGACGTGTATCACCATGATAGGACAGGCGCGATGCGGTTGCAATCGCCGCGTGCGTGTCGAGGAGGGGACGAGATGCTGAACGAATTCAGGAATTTCATAGCGCGCGGCAATGTGCTCGATCTCGCGGTGGCGGTGATCATCGGCGCGGCGTTCGCCAAGATCACGACGTCGCTGACCGAGGACATCATCATGCCGGTCGTCGGCTGGCTGTTCGGCGGGCTCGATTTTTCGAGCTACTTCGTTCGGCTCGGCGATATCCCTGCGGGGTATAAGGGCTCGCTCGACAATTATGCCCAGCTCAAGGAGGCCGGTGTTCCCCTGCTTGGCTATGGCCAGTTCATCACGATGCTGGTCAATTTCGTGATTCTCGCCTTCGTCATCTTCCTGTTCGTCCGCGCGGCGAACCGGATGGCGACCAGGGAAGAAGCAAAACCCTCGGGGCCGAGCGAGGTGCAATTGCTGACCGAAATTCGCGACGCCCTGAAGGACCGGCCATAGCGGCGCCGCGCGAATAAGTTTGTCACCGATATGCCATATCGCGTAAGGCGAGGCACGAACCGGCAGGGGGGCCTCCCGGCCGTTCGATCATTCCCTAAATAACAAGACAGAAAGTACAGGTCCTTTACCATGAAAAAAATCATCATTGCAGCGCTGCTCGCACCGCTGGCGCTCGCCGCTTGCGATTCGGCCAACGAAGATGCCGCAACCAACGAAGTCATGACCGATGACGCGATGGCGACCGACATGAACGCCGATGGTTCGGCCATGACCAACGACGCCGTTGCGGTCGATGCCGACGGCAACCCCGTCGCCGACGCAGCCAACGAAATCGGCGCCACTGCCGACGCCGTCGGTGGTGCAGCCGATTCGGTCAACAATGCTGCCGACAAGATTGACTAAGCTTTTCTAGCTTGTTCTCGAAAGGGGCCGCGCCGCAAGGCGCGGCCCCTTTTTCGTGTGCGTTCTTGCGTCGTTAATCGTCGCACCCTATATCGGTCGGTGCCGGCTTCGGCCGGATATGGCGATAAATTGTTGCGTGCAATAGGCGCAGCGGACCCGGGGGCAGTACCCGGCGGCTCCACCAGAAATCTCGCGAAAGCGGGGTTCCCGATGGGGCCGAACCAGGATCGACGTGTGTTGAAAAGCGCAGTTTTTGCCCGGGCTGAGTAACCCGTTAAAGGCTCAAAACCCATAAGTGCCAACGATAACGAAGCACTTGCTCTTGCAGCGTAATTGATGGGCTAACGCCCTGATATTACACTAACAGAACGCGGCTTGGACCGAGCCGGGCAACAGGATCGGAAACCGGCGGCCCCGAGGGAGCCGAGCAACAGAATCCCTCGACTTTTCACCATATTGATAAGACGAGTCAGGCTGGCGCCAGTGCCCCGAAAAGGGCGCGGGAGCCGAGCAACAGAATCCCTCGACTTTACCCCCTATTTGCAGAGACGATTCCGGTCGGCGCGTCAGTTGTTGCGCGCGCGGCGATAGCCGGCGGCGCGTGCCTGCGCCTCGCTGCAGAAAAATTCCTCGGCGCGCGTGACAGCATAATATTTGGTGCCGGGCAGGTGATAAATCCACTCGCCGCGGCGGCTGTGATTGCCCTTGATCGCGCAATCGCGCGAGGCATATTCCTGGCGCGCGCGCCGCGCCGGCGTTGCGCGCGCGGCTGCAGCCGGGCGCGTGACAGCCGCCGCCGCCGGAGCGTTGGCGGCGCGATAGGTCGCGGGCAGGTCGAAGGTC
>CAYQVL010000317.1:0-2809 GCA_964420825.1 uncultured Sphingomonadaceae bacterium | reverse complement strand
CGCGCATATCTGGGGGATGCCGGTGGCGATCCTCGCCAACAACGGCGTGCTGTTCTCCGAAAGCGCGGTCAAGGGCGCGCATTTCATCGAACTCGCCTGCCAGCGCCGCATCCCGCTGCTCTTCCTCCAGAACATCTCGGGCTTCATGGTCGGCGGCAAATACGAGGCCGAGGGGATCGCCAAGCACGGCGCCAAGCTCGTCACCGCGGTCGCGACCGCGTCTGTCCCCAAGGTCACCGTCGTCATCGGCGGCAGCTTCGGCGCGGGCAATTACGGCATGTGCGGACGCGCCTACGATCCGCGCTTCCTGTTCACCTGGCCCAATGCGCGGATCAGCGTGATGGGCGGCGAACAGGCGGCCAGCGTGCTCGCCACCGTCCACCGCGACGCCGAGTCATGGACCGCCGAAGAGGCCGAAGCCTTCAAGGCCCCCGTCCGCCAGAAATATGAAGACGAAGGCAACCCCTATCACGCCACCGCGCGGCTGTGGGACGACGGCGTCATCGACCCCGCTCAGACGCGCGACGTGCTTGGCCTCGCCTTCGCCGCAACGCTCAACGCCCCGATCCCCGAACGCGCCCAGTTCGGCGTGTTCAGGATGTGATCGTCGAAAATCCCGAGTCGAACTGCACGGCGACGCACTAAATCCGCAAATCCGGCTGGTAATTTTCCTATAATTGTGACGCTTAAATAAAAATCATCCGCCGTTTTTATTCATCATCGGCATGTTCATGATTGAATACAGCCGGAAGGCGGCGGACCTTGCCTTGCTTTCTTCTGTTGCGGCTCTGTGGCGATAACGCTTCCTTAACGGCATGACGCGAACTTGCGATGACGGGTAATGGCGCGGTGCGCCGTTACGCTTCAGGATCAAAAAAGGGGTGGAGTTACGGATCCGGCGAAAGCCAGAAAGATACGATCATGGCACAACATTGTCCCGACGACGACACCAGCCCTTCTGCCGGGGGCCGATCGGGAAAGCCGCGCGAACGCCGTGAAGCGGAGCGCCACCATACGGTGCGTTTCACCGCCAAGCTGACCGACGACTGTGGTGAAACGCTTTGCCTGCTCCGCGATATCTCGGCCGAAGGCATGAAGGCCAATGTCTACAGCGACCTACATGTCGATGAAGAGGCGCTCGTCGAATTTCCCAATGGCCAACGCATCGCTTCGAAGCTCGTCTGGGCGCGCGAAGGCGAGGCCGGCTTTCGCTTTGTCCAGCCGATCGACCTCGACCGATTGCTCCATCCGACCAGCAAGGATCCTCCGCGCCGTCCGCCGCGGATCCATTTCGAAACCGTCGCGCGGCTTGTCTGCGGGATGGAATCGAAACTCGTCCGGGTGCTCGATATCTCGCTCGGTGGTGCCAAGCTCGAAACCGGTCCGGTCGGGCTGAGCGGCGATCACGTCACCGTCCAGTTCGACGGACTGCCGACCAAGGGCGCGTGGATCCGCTGGACCGACGGCCGCCGCATCGGTGTCCACTTCGACTGCCCGATGTCGTTCGACGAACTGTGCACCTGGCTCAACGCCCGGCGCTCGCGCCGGTCGGACGCAAACGACGGCCAGACCGCTTCGACAGGCTAGTCTTGCGCGCTCGGCAATAGCGAGAGACGGGCGGCGATGGCCGCCCTTTTCACACTGGGTGCCGCCCGCTAGGGAAGGCGCATGAACACGCCACAGTCCAGCGCAGGCATTCGGTCGCTATGATCCGATCGCTCCTTATCGCCAATCGCGGCGAGATCGCCTGTCGCATCATCCGCACCGCGCGGCGCATGGGTATCCGCACCGTCGCGGTCTATTCCGACGCCGACGCCAAGGCGCTGCACGTCCGCTCGGCCGACGAGGCGGTCCATATCGGGCCGAGCCCGGCGAACGAGAGCTATCTCGTCGGCGAAAAGATCATCGCCGCGGCCATTGCGACGGGCGCCGAGGCGATCCACCCCGGCTATGGCTTCCTCTCCGAAAACGCCGACTTCGCGCAAAGCGTGATCGACGCGGGGCTGGTCTGGGTCGGTCCCAAGCCCGACAGCATTCGCGCGATGGGTCTGAAGGACGCCGCGAAAAAGCTGATGGAGGCGGCCGGCGTGCCGACCACGCCGGGCTATATCGGCGACAACCAGGACCCGGCGCACCTCGCCAGCGAGGCCGAAAAGATCGGCTATCCCGTCCTGATCAAGGCGGTCGCCGGCGGTGGCGGCAAGGGCATGCGCAAGGTCGACGACGCAGGCCAATTCAACGACTCCCTCGCCTCGGCCCAGCGCGAGGCCAAGGCCGCGTTCGGCAACGACATCGTCCTCATCGAGAAATGGATCGAAAGCCCGCGCCATATCGAGGTGCAGGTGTTCGGCGACAGCCACGGCAACGTCGTCCATTTGTTCGAACGCGACTGCTCGTTGCAACGCCGCCACCAGAAGGTCATCGAGGAAGCCCCCGCGCCCGGCATGGACGCCGAAACGCGCGAAGCCGTCTGCGGCGCTGCGGTTCGCGCCGCACAAGCGGTGAACTACGAAGGCGCCGGCACGATCGAATTCATCGCCGACGGCTCCGAAGGCCTGCGCGCCGACCGGATCTGGTTCATGGAAATGAACACCCGGCTCCAGGTCGAGCATCCCGTTACCGAGGAAATCACCGGCCAGGACCTCGTCGAATGGCAGCTGCGCGTCGCCAGCGGCGAGACGCTGCCCAAGCGCCAGGACGAGCTTAGCATCGACGGCTGGGCGATCGAGGCGCGGCTCTATGCCGAGGACCCGGCGACCGGTTTCCTGCCGAGCACGGGGCGTCTCGAGCATTTCGAGGCCGCCGGCGA
>CAYQVL010000316.1:0-2814 GCA_964420825.1 uncultured Sphingomonadaceae bacterium | reverse complement strand
AAGATCCCGGCGAATTCGTTGGCGATATAGCCCGCGCCGCAGATCAGCACGCGCCTGGGCATCGATTCGAGATGGAAGACCTCGTTCGAGGTGACGGCATATTCGACGCCGGGAAAATCGGGCATATAGGGCCGGGCGCCGGTGGCGATGAGAATATATTCGGCGGTCACCGTCTTGCCCGAGGCGAGCTTTACCGCGTGCGGCCCCTCGACCGTCGCGCGCTCGTGGAAAATCTCGACATCATGGCTTTCGAGCGTATCGGTATAGGCGCCGTTCAACCGCTCGACCTCTGCAAGAACATTGTCGCGCAAGGTCGGCCAGTCGAACGCGCATTGTTCGGGCAGCTGCCAGCCGAAGCGCTTGGCATCCTTTAAATCTTCGGCGAATTGCGCACCATAGACGAGCAGCTTCTTGGGCACGCAACCGCGAATGACGCAGGTGCCGCCGACCTTGTGTTCCTCGGCGATCGCGACCCTCGCGCCATGCGCCGCCGACACCCGCGCCGCGCGGACGCCGCCCGATCCCGCGCCGATTACGAAAAGATCATAGTCATATGAGGCCACGCTTGAGCTCCCTGATACCGCACCGGATATCCTGTCGGTTCCTGCTGTTCGATCTGGGGTGCGCAATCGGCATCCGCAAGCGCGGTTTGCCGATCAGTATGAACGAGCGGCTCTGTCGGCGCATAGAGCGAAGGGGAAATTAATTGCTCGCTGTGGGAGCGGACCGAGTTGTGAGGACGCAGGCCGACATGCCGTCGGCCTCGGAATAATAGCCGCCGAGAAGATCCTTGATATCATAGTCCAGCGGCCCGGCGTCGATACCATTGCGATGACTCGCAACCGCGCCGGTCAGACCCTCAAGCCGATAGCCAAGCGCGATATGGTCGGGAACGCGATCGTATAACATTGCCTCCAACCTATAGTCGAGCTGGGGGTTCATCGCCGGCGTGCGAAAAAAATTGTCGATGTCATAGGGCAAGAGCGCCCCGGCGGCGGCCGGAAAGGCGGCGCATGCCATTGCGAAACCGAGGACGAGTCGAACAATCATCCGTTAACCATGAACCCGCGGGGCCTGTTTGTGGAGTCCGGCATATTGCGCTGTGCCGCCGCGAGACGAAATGAGCTTCAGCGCGCCCAGCGGGCGAAAATCGCGGTCGGCAAAAGCAGCCCCCTTGCCTCCTCGCGAACCGCCATTTCGCCGCATTCGACCTGGCCGCCAAGGTGACCGAGCGATTGCGTCAGCATTTCTCCAATCGCCAGCGCCGACATGCGCACGGCATAGACCGTCAAAACGAGAAAGCGGCTTTCGGCATCAAGCAGCTGCGCGCAGTCGGCGATCAGGCCGGGTAATCCCTCTTCGAGCTGCCAAAGCTCCTTATTGGGACCGCGCCCGAATTTGGGCGGATCGAGCATGATGCCGTCATAGCGCCTCCCTCGCCGCACCTCGCGCGCGGCGAACTTGGCCGCGTCGTCGACGAGCCAACGGACCGGCTTGTCGGCCATTCCCGATAGCGCGGCATTGACCTTGCCCGCCTCGACCGATTTTTTCGAGGCGTCGACATGCGTGACCTTCGCACCCTTTGCCGCAAGCGCAAGGCTTCCGACGCCCGTATAACCGAAGAGATTGAGCGCCTCGCTACCCTCTTCCACCCGATCACGCATCCAATCCCAGTGCGAGGCCATATCGGGAAAAAAAGCCAGGTGCCGAAACGGCGTGCATTGCGCCTGAAAGCGAACATCATCCCAGCCGAGCGGCCAGCCATCCGGCGGAACGTCTCCGGTGAAATGCCAGCGCCCGCCACCTTCGGCATCCGATCCCGGCACGAACTCGCCATCGGCTTGCCAATTATCGCTGTGTGGCGCCCACATCGCCTGCGGCTCGGGCCGGATGAAGCGGAAGCGGCCATAGCGTTCGAGCTTGCGGCCATGGCCCGAATCGACGAGCCCGTAATCGGACCAAGGTTCAGCGACGAGCGTGGCGAGAGCGCCGCTTTGCTCTTGCGGATCGACCCGATCGGTCACCGCGCCGTCGCCCGCTCGGCGACATACTTCTTTACCGCCTCGATATCGGCCGGAAGCACATCGTAGCGCTCTTCGCGATCGAACAGGCCCGCGAGCCTATCCGGAAGCAGGGGCCGCACACCGGTTGCGCGCTCGACGGCGTCGCGAAATTTGGCGGGGTGCGCCGTAGCGAGCGTCACAATCGCAATATCCGAGGGCAGGTCGCTCGCCTGCGCCGCGGCGAGGCCGATAGCAGTATGCGGATCGATGCTCTCGGCCGAACATTCGGCGGCGTAGCGCATCGCCAGCGCCATGGCATCGGCATCGACCCGCGCCGATGAAAAAACGTCGCGGAGCGGCGCGCGGATGTTCTCGTCCAAACGGAGCACGCGGTTTGCCTCAAAGCTCCGCATCGCTTCGGCCAGCGTCTCGCCGTCGCGGCCATAACAATCGAACAGCAACCGCTCGAAGTTCGAGCTGACCTGGATATCCATCGATGGCGCGGCGGTCGGGATCAGCGTGCCGACCGAATAATCACCATCGCTGAGCGCACGGTGGAGAATGTCGTTGACGTTGGTGGCGACGATCAGCCGCTCGATCGGAAGGCCCATCTGTCCGGCGGCGTAACCCGCAAAAACATCGCCGAAATTGCCGGTCGGCACCGAAAAGGCGATCCGGCGGCCCGGCGCGCCGAGCCGGACGGCGGCGTAGAAATAGTAGACGATCTGCGCCGCGATCCGCGCCCAGTTGATCGAGTTGACCGCCGAAAGCGCGAAGCGCCCGGCGAATTGCGGATCGCCGAACATCGCCT
>CAYQVL010000315.1:0-2817 GCA_964420825.1 uncultured Sphingomonadaceae bacterium | reverse complement strand
CGACCTTCAGCCGCAAGCCGATCTTCGGCTATCTCGGCATGGCCTATGCCATGGTGGCGATCGGTGTCCTCGGCTTCGTCGTCTGGGCGCACCACATGTTCACCGTCGGGTTGTCGCTCAACATGAAGCTCTATTTTACCGCGGCGACAATGGTTATCGCGGTGCCGACGGGCATCAAGATTTTCTCGTGGATCGCGACGATGTGGGGCGGTTCGGTGAGTTTCAAGACGCCGATGCTCTGGGCGCTGGGCTTCATCTGCATGTTTACGATCGGCGGAGTTACCGGCGTCGTTCTCGCCAATGGCGGCGTGGATAACTACATGCACGATACCTATTATGTCGTCGCCCATTTCCACTATGTGCTTTCGCTCGGCGCCGTCTTCGCGATCTTCGCGGGCTTCTACTACTGGTTCGGCAAGATGTCGGGCCGGATGTACAACGAGTTTCTCGGCCAAGTGCATTTCTGGGTGTTCTTCGTCGGCGTCAACGTGCTGTTCTTCCCGATGCATTTCCTCGGGCTCGACGGCATGCCGCGGCGCGTCCCCGATTCTCCCGATGCCTTTAGCGGCTATAACGACCTCGCGACGATCGGTTATATGATCATGGCGGCGTCGATGGCGGTGTTCTTCATCAACATCATTTGGTCGATGTTCGCGGGCAAACGCGCATCCGGCAATTATTGGGGCGAGGGCGCAACGACGCTCGAATGGACGCTGTCGAGCCCGCCACCCTATCACCAGTTCAACAAGCTGCCGAAGATCGATTAGGCTATGGCATCCCGGCGCAGGTCGGGATGCCGTGCCGCGGAAGTCTTATATCGCCTGAGATTCGAGCTCGCGTTGGAATGACGAGATTGAGATTATGAACACACGCACCGCCCCATCCCCGGCCCACCCGCTTGTCGCCGACTGGCGCGATTTCTACGCGCTGACCAAGCCGGGCGTCATGAAACTCGTGGTCTTTACAGGGCTTGCCGGGATGCTGGCGGCGCCCGTCTTGCCGCACCCCGTCCTCGCCTTTGCTGCGATTCTCGCCATCGCCCTCGGCCATGGCGCGGCGGCGGCGCTCAACCAGTGGTATGAGGCCGATATCGACGCGCAGATGAAGCGCACCGCGAGCCGCCCGCTCCCCGCCGGGCGCATGGACCGCGAAACCGCGCTTCATTTCGGCGTCGGGCTCGGTGTCTTTTCGGTGCTGCTGATGGGTATGGCGGCAAACTGGCTCGCCGCCGCGACGCTCGCGGCGGCAATCCTGTTCTACGTGGTCGTCTATACGATCTGGCTCAAGCGCCGGACGCCGCAGAACATCGTCGTCGGCGGCGCCGCCGGCGCCTTCCCGCCGATTATCGGCTGGGCGGCCGCCACCGGTCAGATCGCATTGCTGCCTGTACTGCTCTTCGCGCTGATTTTTCTGTGGACGCCGCCGCATTTCTGGGCTTTGTCGCTGTGGATCAACTCCGACTACGCGCGCGCCGGGGTGCCGATGATGACCGTCGTCGCGGGGCCCAAGGCTACGCGCAGACAGATATTGCTTTACACCGTGCCGATGGCGGCGGTTGCGGTCGCGCCTTGGCTATTGGGGCTGACCGGTGCGATATATGGGGTCGCGGCCAGCGCGCTCAGCGCGATTTTCTTCGCGCTTGCGATCGCCGTCGCCGCCAACCGGGCGACCGATCCCGCGCGGATGGGCCCCGAGAAGCGCCTCTTCGCCTTTTCGATATTCTATCTGTTCGCGATGTTCACCGCGCTTGTCGTCGATCGCTGGTTGCTCGCATGACCCCCGAACCCGACAATGACGAGGCCATCCGCCGGCGGCAGCGCCGCCGGGCCATCGTCACCGGCCTCTTGCTCGCGGGCCTCGCCATTTTGTTCTACGCCATCACGATCGCCAAGATGAGCATCGTCGGATGACGACGATCGACGCCACGCTCATCCGCAGGAACCGGCGCAGCGCGTTTGCGGCGCTGATGGTCGTAGCGGGCATGGTGGCGCTCGGCTTCGCGTCGGTGCCGCTCTACCGGATATTTTGTCAGGTCACCGGGTTCAACGGCACGACCCAACGCGCCGAGACGATTGCAGCCGATATCGCGCCGGTCGGACGAGTCATCACGGTCCGTTTCGATTCGAATGTCGCACCCGATTTGCCTTGGAATTTCGCCCCCGAGCGCAACACCGTACGGGTCGCGATCGGTGCGCGCCAGATGGCCTTTTACCGCGCGGAAAATCTGTCGAGCCGCCCGATTACCGGAAGCGCGAGCTTCAACGTCACGCCGCTCGAAGCGGGCCGGTATTTCACCAAGATCCAATGCTTCTGTTTCACCCAGCAGACGCTCCGACCGGGCGAGAATGTCCGGATGCCGGTGACCTATTATGTCGATCCGGCGATCCTCGACGATCCCGATATAGGGGATGTCGAGGAAATCACGCTTTCCTACACCTTCTACCCCGTGGACGAAACCGCGTCCTAGAGTTAGAGACCGAAACCGAGAAGACCAGCAAGGGAATACCAGCAACATGTCCGGAGCCGCCCCCGAACACGATTATCATCTCGTCAATCCGAGCATCTGGCCGCTGGTCGGCGCGTTTTCCGCGCTCGCGATGGCCGCCGGGGGTGTGATGTGGCTACACGAGCAGCCCTATGGCGGCTGGCTGTTCTTTGCCGGCCTGATCGCCGTGCTCTTCACCATGTACAGCTGGTGGACCGATGTCATCCGCGAAGCCAATACCGGCGATCACACGCCGGTCGTCCAGCTCCATCTGCGTTACGGCATGATCCTGTTCATCGCCTCGGAAGTGATGTTCTTCGTCGGCTGGTTCT
>CAYQVL010000314.1:0-2826 GCA_964420825.1 uncultured Sphingomonadaceae bacterium | reverse complement strand
CGACCTATCTGACCCAGCAGCCCTATCGTTCGGGCCCGCTGGCGCTGTTCTGGGCCGAAGCCGGCAACGCCTATGTCCTCGCCAATATCCGTGGCGGCGGCGAATATGGCCCGGCATGGCACGAAGCGGCATTGCGCGAAAACCGCCAGCGCAGTTTCGACGATCTCGCCGCCGTCGGCGAGGATCTGATCGCGACGGGCGTTACCTCTGCGGGCCATCTCGGCATTTCGGGCCGCTCGAACGGCGGCGTTCTGGTCGGCGCGGCGGCCAACCAGCGCCCCGATCTCTATTCGGCGGTCATTTCGGGTTCGCCGCTCACCGACATGAAACGCTATTCGCATCTCCTCGCCGGCGCGAGCTGGATGGGAGAATATGGAGACCCCGACGTGCCCGAAGACTGGGCGTTCATGCGGCTCTATTCGCCCTATCAAAATCTGCGCGCGGTCGATGGCTATCCGGCGACCTTCTATTATCTCTCGACGCTCGACGACCGCGTCCATCCGGGCCATGCGCGCAAGATGGCGGCGCGGCATCAGCAACTTGGCCAGACTTTCTACTTCCGCGAATATCGCGAAGGCGGCCATTCGGTCGGTGCCGACCGCCCAGAGGATGCGATGCGCGCCGCGCTGCTCTTCGCCTTTTTGACGCGCGAGCTCGGCGGAGAGTGAGCTTCGCGCTCGACCATTTCGATCTCGACGCCTTCGTCGCCGCGACGCTCGAAGAGGATTTGCACGACAAGGGCGACATCACGTCCGCCGCCGTCATTCCCGAAGATGCGCGCTTCTCGGGCATCATGGACAGCCGCGATGCAATCACCGTCGCCGGGCTGCCGCTCGCTGAAGCGTTTTTTCGCGCGCTCGACCCCGATGTCGAGATCGAGACGCTCGCGGGCGAGGGCGATGCCGCGCCCCCCGGCGCCGATCTCATGCGGCTGTCGGGCAAGGCGCGCGCGCTGCTGACCGCCGAACGCTCCGCGCTTAACACCGTCCAGCATCTCTCGGGCATAGCGACGATAACGCGCGCCTATGTCGATGCGATCGCGGGAACCGGCGCAACCCTGCTCGATACGCGCAAGACAATCCCCGGCCTGCGCGCGCTCGAAAAATACGCCACGCGAATGGGCGGCGCTCGGAACCATCGAATGGGGCTGTGGGACGCCGCGATGATCAAGGACAATCACGTCGCGGTCGCCGGCGATATCGGCGAAGCGGTGCGCCGCGCGGCGGATGCGGGCATCGAAGACATCATCGTCGAGGTCGATCGGATCGGCCAGATCGAACCCGCGCTCGCCGCCGGTGCGACGCATTTGCTGTTCGACAATATGGGGTCCGATATGCTGCGCGAGGCGGTTGCGATCGTTGGTCACCGCGTCCCCACCGAAGCCTCGGGCGGCGTAACGCTCGATACGATCCGCGCCAAGGCCGAAACCGGCGTCGATTATATCTCGGTCGGCCGCCTCACCCAGTCGGCGCCCGCCGCCGATATCGGATTGGACTTCGCGCGGATATGAGTTTCGCGGATCAAGGTTTCCGCATCCCGTTTGCCCTGAGCTTGTCGAAGGACCGTCCTTCTTTTGCTGCTCGGGGGCAGGGCTGCTGCCGCGTTGGGGTGGGGTGGGGGAGTCGCTCGCCATAATTGCCGACGTTCACCGCTTTGCGTCTCGCCCCCCTTCAATCCCCTCCCCTGAAGGGGAGGGGAGGAAGGTTTACCGCCGCACCTTGCCCTCGATCGTCACCGTCGCGGGATGATGCTTGCCGAGATGGTTCTTGATGATCTTGAGATTGCGCGTGTTCGAGCGGAAGAAGAAGTCGGCGGCGTCGCCGACGAGCGGCACGAGGCCGAGCAGTGCGTCGAATCCGACATTGCCGACCATCCGCGCGATTTTCCATTTGGGCATGCCGAGATTGCGCGCTTCCCAGACGATCCATGCGCCCATCGCGGTGGTGATCGCGTCGCCGAGAACGGGCACCAGCCCGACGAGAAAATCGAGCCCGAAGCGGCGTCCTAGAACCGGCATAGTGAAGCTCTTCTCAAGCAGTTGCTCCATCGCCTCGATACGCCGGAGCACCGAAGCGGGATCGCGCCCGATTTGGGGGATCGCGGCGGCGATGCGGTCGAGATGGTCCTGGGTGATCGGCATGATCGGTTTCCATTCAGTCGAATAATCGCCGGGGGATGCGGCTTGTTCCGCCTATATAGGCACGATGGGATACGCCGTTTAGGCCCTTGCCGATACTAGCGAGCCGGGGCGGCCAGCGAGGAGAAAGGATGGCTGGCCTGGCGATTGGGCTGGAAACCGGTCATCCGCGACGCGACGAGAGACCAGCGTATCGGCCGGAGCAGCGGGATGAACGGCGTCATCGCCTGCAGCGCTGTTGCGGCCTCGGCGATGCGGATGGCGCGAACGCGAAGCGACGTCGCCTCGTCATAGGCCTTCATCGCGGTGTCGAACGCCTCGCTGCACGGCAGGCCGCGATCGCAGGCGAATTGATCGAGATACCAGGTCGCGCTGTCGGTTGCCGCGACCCGGTCGATGAGCCGCAGATCGGCATCCGCGCGCCATTCGACACGCTCGACGGATACGCCGATGGCGGCCCAGTTGGCGCGTACCACGGCGAACAGGATGCGGCTCCCCGGCGCATCGGGAAGAGCTACGCGCAAGGTGCCTATATCGCCATTGGCGCCGCGCCAGCGGGAGACCGCATCGCGCGCCTTGCGTTCGCGGACGGACTGATCCTCATCGAGCCAGACCGGCAGAACGACTCCGGCCAGTCCCTCGGCGTCGCCGGCTATGATCACGGCGCGCGGTTCGGCTTCCTCGCGGCT
>CAYQVL010000313.1:0-2827 GCA_964420825.1 uncultured Sphingomonadaceae bacterium | reverse complement strand
ACACGCTGACCGACGACATCGAGTACATCAAGCCGAAGAAGCGGGTTTATTGAGGAGCGGAACTTGCCCTCACTCACCACTCCCGGGAAACGCCATCCGGTTCACCAGACCCAGTGGGCCGCACAGTTCGCTGTAGCCAGCGAACTGTGCAAGCGTGCCTTCGAGGTTGCCCTGACCATGGGCAACCACCCAACCACCGACATCATGGTTTCTAGCCCCAATGGCGTGCGGTTCGGGATCGACGTCAAGGGAAGCTACAAGCGGAACGTCTGGCTTGTGAAAAAGAAGCCGGAAAACGCGGACATCTTCTATGTCTTCGCTCTGGTTCCTACCGGCGGCACAAACCGTTATTTCATTCTCAGTCAAGCGCAGGTCAACGCCGGCATCGAGGCCGAGTTCGCCAGGGCCCGCGCGGCTGCTGCGCAAAAAGGGCGTTCCGGCGAAAAGATCGAGCAATGGCCCGGCGTGCAGTGGTCCTTTGCCGAGAGGTTTGAAGACCGATGGGGCCTGTTGCCCGCGTGAATTCCGGGGGACAGCATACGAATTCCGGGGACAGCATACTTAACTTCAGGCGTTCGGAGACTGTCCGGCCATGAACTTGTCCCAATCGAACGGCTCCGCCGGCCCGCTCTCCTCGCCGTCGCGAAGGAGCGCGATCAGGATTTCCCGCATCAGCTCTTCGGGTGCTTCTATGGGTAAGCCTACGCCGGTGACTGGGTGATAGGAGCCATAGGGCGTGTTGATGAAGCCTGACTCATCCAGCGTCACACCCAGAATGCGATTTACATGTGACCCTGCGTTCGATCCGCCATCGCAGTCAACCATCACTGGTCCTCCTCGTTCCTCCACGTCTCGACCTCCAGATGCAGGCCCGGATCGCGTTGGACGTGGATGACATTCAGCACTTCCACGCAATCCCGGGAGGCCAAATAGTAGATGTGGTGCATCCCGCTGCGCTTGCGGCGCAGGCCGGGATGGACATCGTCGCAGAATGGATAGCGCATGGCCGAGACACGCAGCGCCTTGATGTCCGCCACCAATGCCGCAACATAGCGTTTGGCTTGCTCGCCGCCCCATGCGCGCCGGGTGTAGGCTTCTGCTTCGTTCAGATCATCGAGCGCATCGGGACGGAAGATCAGCTTCCGCTTCATTCGGCGCCGAACTTTTCCTCGAACCAGGCATCGATATCGAACTCAACAGCAGGCCCGCTATCCAGCGACTTCTGGATCACGCGTCGCAGGGCTTCGAGCTTCGTATCCTCCGCAATGTAGCGGCGCATGGCTTCGCGCACGACTTCGCTGGTGGTGCCGAATTCGCCCGATTCGACCTTGCGGCGGGCGAACTCGACGAAGGGCGCGCCCAACGCGACGGAGGTGTTCTTACTCATCCGCGACCCGTTACCAAAATTTGGTAACGGGTGCAAGGGCGCTATGCCGAGGCTTGAAGCCCCGCTGCGGCCGTTGCTATCTTATCTATGCGCCATGAATTGAAGCCTTGCGTTGAGCGGTCGCACGAAACGCCGCGTAACCTTTTGCCATGTCCATACGAAATACCCGATCATTCCTCGTGTCCGACGGGAGCTTCCCGATGCCCGATTCTGACCGTCTCGCCCTGCTTGCGAAGCCGCATATGCGGTTGTCGGGTGCTGTCGATCAGGACATGTACGACAGCTTCCGGCGGCAGCTCGAAGCCTGCCCGGCCACCGGGCCGATCGTCATCGCCATCACCACGCTTGGCGGCGATCCCGAGGTGGCGCGGACGATGGGCGACGATGTCCGTTTGCTGCGCGAACAGGACGGACGCGAGATGATGTTCCTCGGCAAGGTCGCGGTCTATTCGGCCGGCGCGACCTTCATGGCGTCCTTCCCGGTCGATTGCCGCTTCCTGACCGAGGCGACGCGGCTGATGATCCACGAACGCCAGATGCACAAGACGGTGGTGGTCGATGGCCCGCTGCGTAGCTGCGTCGCGGTGCTCAAGGCCACGCTCCACCAGATCGAACATTCGATCCTCATCGAGGAGGAGGGATTCCGCGCGATCGTCGAGGGCTCGAAGGTCGATTTCGAAACGATGCGCGACCGGGCGCCCGAAAACTGGTATATCGGTTGCCGGGAAGCGCTCAAGCTGGGGCTGATCCACGACGTGATTTGAACCGCGCCGCGACGCGCTGCCCATTTTGCATTGACCGGTTCCGAATGCGCCGGCCACGTTTTCGCGCGCCATGACGGCACGTCCGGCACGACGCGGATGCTGCTGATTGGCCATACCGATACCGTCTTCGAACCCGATTCGCCGTTCCAGACCTTCTCGCGCGTCGGCGACAGCGCCACCGGATCCGGCGTGATTTCGCGTCAGGCCAAGCGCGCGGCAATGCTGATGTCGCGACTGGCGGCCGAGCCGCGTTGAGTACGCGCGGACAGCCGAAATAGCAGGCAAATATGGCCTAAGCCCCTTCCGCTTGGCCGGAAGGCGCGCTATCGCAGTGCCGCACCAGTATAAGGACGGTATGCGATCATGGCCCAATTCGTGCTACCCAAGAACAGCAAGATCAACAAGGCGGGCAAGCGCCATGCGTCGGATGGCGCGCGGACCAAGACCTTCAAGGTCTATCGCTACGATCCCGACAGCGGCGAAAATCCGCGCTTCGAGCATTTCGAGATCGATCTCGACGATTGCGGCCCGATGGTGCTCGACGCGCTGATCAAGATGAAGGGCGAGCAGGACGCCTCATTGACCTTCCGCCGCTCGTGCCGCGAGGGAATTTGCGGGTCGTGCTCTATGAACATGAACGGCAAGAACGGTCTCGCCTGCACGACCGCGATCGAGG
>CAYQVL010000312.1:0-2831 GCA_964420825.1 uncultured Sphingomonadaceae bacterium | reverse complement strand
GATGGGCAGCCGGGGTGCTCGGCATCGCTCGCCCCCACGCCTTGGTCTCCTCCCCTCAAGAGGAGGGGAAAGTACTAGGTAAAAAACTGCGATATCCATTCGGCGATCAGCGCGGGCTTGTCCTCGCCCTCGATCTCGACCGAAAATTCGAGCGTCTGCTGATACTGGCCGGGGCGCTTCTCGACCAGATCGAGCAGCTTGAAGTGGCCGCGCACGCGGCTGCCCGATTTGACCGGCGTCAGGAAGCGGACTTTGTTGCCGCCGTAATTGACTCCCATCTTGATGCCCTCGACGCGCGGAACATTGGATTCGGCGATCAGGCGCGGAAAGAGCGAGAGCGTCAAAAAACCATGCGCAATGGTGGTGCCGAACGGCGTCATCTTGGCGGCTTCTTCGTTGACATGGATGAATTGGTGATCGCCGGTAGCGTCGGCGAACTTGTTGATCATCTCCTGATCGACGATGACCCATTCCGAGGCGCCGAGGTCCTTCCCGATCATTGTCATCATCTCGTCTATGCTGACGGTGCCCATATCGATGTCCTTGCCGTTGCGCCGACGCCGGCCGCGGCGCATTGCGCGCTACCATGATTGGCAATCGGGCGAACTGCAAGAGCCAGTAGCAAGAAAAAACGGTTTTCCTTCCTGCCCATACGCCCTCCCCCTTGGCCGGAAGAGGCGGTAAGAGGACGTTCCTTCAAAAAGAGTGCCCCATGCCGAGTCTCAAACACGATCCCGAATCCGCCACCTCCGCCGCATGGCTGTATATGGAGGAAGTGCACCGCGCCCCCGAGCCCGAAGTACTCGCGCCGATGATCGAACGCGCCCGGCTTGGGCACGACGAGCGCGCTCGCGTCGAGGCGACGGCGCTCGGCCTGCTCGCCGACTTGCGCGAGGGCCAGCGCATGGGCTGGGTCAACCAGTTCCTGCAGGAATATCGCCTCAACAGTTCCGAAGGCGTGGCGCTGCTGAGCCTCGCCGAAGCGTTCCTGCGCGTTCCCGATCCCGACACCGCCGACCGGCTTATCGCCGACAAGCTCGGCGAAGGCGACTGGAAGAGCCACGCCGGCCGATCGCATTCGGGGATGGTCAATTCGGCGACCTGGGGGCTGGTCATCGGGCGCGCACTGGTCGGCCAGCGCGAACAGGCGAATGCGCTCAAGCGGCTGATCGCGCGCTCGGGAGAGCCCTTCGTCCGCCAGGCGGTCGGCGCGGCGATGCGGATGATGGGCGAGATCTTCGTCATGGGGCGGACGATCGACGAAGCCTTGAAACGCATGAAGAAATCCGAGAACCGCGGCTTTACCGCGAGCTTCGACATGCTCGGCGAAGCGGCGCGAACCTTCCCCGACGCCGAACGCTATTTCGAAAGCTATACCAAGGCAATCGAGGCCCTCGGCAAGGCACGCGGCGAGCAATCGATCGAGGAAGGCCATTCGATCTCGGTCAAGCTCTCGGCGCTCCATCCGCGCTACGAGGTCGCGCAATGGGGGCGCTGCGTTCCCGAACTGACCGAACGGCTCGAAGCGCTGGCGCTGACGGCGGCCAAGGCCAATATCGGGCTGACCGTCGACGCCGAGGAATCCGGGCGGCTCGAGATGAGCCTCGATATCATCGAAAGCCTCGCCGAACTGCCCGCGCTCAAGGGCTGGGACGGGCTCGGCATGGCGGTGCAGGCCTATGGCAAACGCTGCCAGCGGACGATCGGCTGGGCCGAGGCGCTCGCCGGCCGCACCAAAAGGATGATGCCGGTGCGGCTCGTCAAAGGCGCCTATTGGGACAGCGAAATCAAGCAGTGCCAGGAAAAGGGGCTGACCGACTATCCGCTGTTTACGCGCAAGGTATCGACCGACGTCTGCTACCTCGCCTGCGCGCGCGACATGCTCGACGCCAAATCGATCCGCCCGGCCTTTGCGACGCATAACGCATTGACCGCCGCGACAATCATCGAATGGGCGGGACCGCGCGACAGCGACGGCGCCAAGGATTTCGAGTTCCAGCGGCTCCACTGCATGGGCGAAGGCCTGTTCGAGAATCTCGTCCGCGAGCGCGGTTATCGCTGCCGCATCTACGCGCCGGTCGGCGGCCATCGCGACCTGCTCGCCTATCTCGTCCGGCGATTGCTCGAGAACGGCGCCAATTCGAGCTTCGTCCATCAGCTCGCCGACGAGCAGCTTTCCGACGATGATCTGCTGCGCGATCCGGTCGAGCGCGTCGCGGCACTCGGCGGCACGCGCCATCCGAACATCCCGCTCCCCGAAGACCTGTTCATGCCGCAGCGCAAGAACAGCAAGGGACTCGATTTCGAAGACTGGCGGGTCTTGAACCGCGTCACCGAGAGTATCGTGCAGCGCGGCGATATCGGCGACGAGCCCAAACCGGCCGCCGATGTCGGCAAGCTGATCGGCCGCGCGGTGGAAGCCTTTCCCAGCTGGTCGGCATCTAGCATAGACCACCGCGCCGCCTGTCTCGACCGGTTCGCCAACCTGCTCGAGGACCGTCGCGGCGAATTGATGGCGCTCGCCGTCCATGAGGCCCGGAAAACGCTGCCCGACGCGCTCGCCGAAGTGCGCGAGGCAATCGATTTCTGCCGCTATTACGCCGCGCAGGCGCGCGATATGCTCCAGCCACTCGACCTGCCGGGACCCACCGGCGAGACCAATTGCCTGCGCATGGAAGGCCGCGGCGTCTGGGCGTGCATCGCGCCGTGGAATTTCCCGCTCGCCATCTTTACCGGACAGGTCGCCGCGGCGCTTGTCACCGGCAATGCGGTGATCGCCAAACCGGCGCCGCAGACGCCGCGAATCGCGGCCGCCGCCGTTCGCCTCGCTC
>CAYQVL010000311.1:0-2842 GCA_964420825.1 uncultured Sphingomonadaceae bacterium | reverse complement strand
GCGATCCTCCCCGATACCGAGCCGGGACAGGAAAAGTGGCTCGAGCTCAACTCCAAGTTCGCCGACCAGTGGCCGAACATCACGCAGAGCCGTGAAGCGCCTGAAGACGCCGACGAGCACAAGGGCGAAGAGGGCAAGTTCGAGAAGTATTTTTCGCCCGAGCCGGGCGAGGGCGACTGAGCTTCCGTTGCGGCGGCCGCTTATATGAACGCTTCAATAAACGTCACGTAATTCCTGATTGATCTTGATGATATTGTCGGGATTGACGGTGCGATCGCGCAGAGCCGCGCGTCGATCGGCTTCGGCCCGCAGTTGCTGGACGAGACGCTAAAGATATTCGGGACGATGGAAATGGCCGTCGTTCCTCATCGCATAATTCCTTCATGTTGGAGCCCGGGATACTGAACGCACGCAACATTGGGTATGATATGCAAACAATTGTGAACGACTGCGCCGTAGGTCTTTCACCGTCGGTACGGTTTCCACCCGCTCTTGCTTAAATTCCCGGCCATTATCGACAATGCGACGAATAGATCAAAATGAAACGATTCCGATCGCTTGGAGCAACAGGCGCGCATCTCCGCGCGCGCGGAGATTGCTGCCGTCCATCCAATCTGAAGTCAGTTCTGGATCAGATCGGCATTGGCGGCGGAGCATGACCACGCAATAATGTGCGCGACGGAGAGAGCACCGATGCGCCTCGCGGCGTAGTGCGTAGCGGATGTTTTTCGACCCGCATCTACACCGCAGTGCAGCACTGGAAATTTTCGTACCGATGTGCTATATAATTTGTCGAAGGCGGGCATGACAGTGTCGCGCCAGAGGTCCAAACTGCGGAAAAGGCTGAAAAAATCGTGATCGCGCGCGCGAAGAGCAGCGGTCAGTCGAGCGATTCGCCCCGATATCCGCAAAGAAAGGTTCATTTACATGGCTAGCAACGCGCTTGATTTCGAAGTCGGCGATTATGTCGTCTATCCCAAACATGGTGTCGGTCGCGTGGTCGAGCTCCAGAATGACGAAATCGCCGGAATGCAGCTTGAGCTCTATGTGCTGCGCTTCGAAAAGGAAAAGATGACGCTCCGCGTGCCGACCAACAAGGCCGAAGGCGTCGGGATGCGCAAGCTGTCGTCGGACAAGACGCTCAAGGACGCGCTAAAGACGCTCGAGCGCAAGCCCAAGGTCAAGCGCACCATGTGGTCGCGCCGTGCGCAGGAATATGAAGCCAAGATCAATTCGGGCGACCTCATTTCGATCGCCGAAGTGACGCGCGATCTGTTCCGCGCCGACGACCAGCCCGAGCAGAGCTATTCGGAGCGCCAGATATTCGAAGCCGCCTCGTCGCGCCTGGCGCGCGAGCTTGCCGCGATGGAAAAGACCGACGAACCCGCCGCGCTCGAAAAGCTGCTGGTGATCCTCAACAAATATGCGGCGATCCATAACGCTGCAAAGGAAGAGGAAGAGCGCGCCAAGGAAGAGGCGGCCGCGGCCAAGGAAGAAGCCGCGAAGGCAGCCAAAGAGGCATAGCGCCGACGCTTTTGAAACATGAAAGCCCGGCTGGACGCCCCGTCCCGCCGGGTTTTTTTGACCCCGAAGGAGATGGACGATGGCGATCGAAGACCAGGTAAAGGTGGATTCGGGCTTTCCCCCGAGAACCGACGGCGCCGAGGTGATCAAGGGGATCGATCTGGCCGGCAAGACCGCGATCGTCACCGGCGGCTATAGCGGCATCGGCCTCGAAACCGTCCGCGCGCTCGCCGATGCGGGCGTCGCGATCATCGTCCCCGCGCGCAACCGGGAAAAGGCGCAGACCGCGCTCGCCGATATCGGCGGCGATGTCCGGATCGAGGATATGGACCTTGGCGATATCGCCTCGGTGCGCGTGTTCGCCGCAAAAATGACGGGCGCGCTCGACAGCCTCGATCTGCTGATCAACAACGCCGGGATCATGGCTTGCCCCGAAAGCCGCGTTGGCCCGGGCTGGGAGGCACAGTTCGGCACCAACCATCTCGGCCATTTCGCGCTCACCAAGGGGCTGATGCCGCTGCTTGAAAAGACCCCCGGCGCGCGCGTCGTCGCGCTCTCCTCGATCGCGCATCGACACAGCGGCATCCGCTGGGACGATATCCATTTCGAGAATGACGACTATGAGAAATGGGAGGCCTATGGCCAAGCCAAGACCGCCAACGCGCTCTTCGCCAACGCGCTCAGCCGGCGGCTAGCGCCAACCGGCGGGCTCGCCTTCAGCGTCCACCCCGGCGGCATTTTCACCCCGCTCCAGCGCCATCTCCCCAAGGAAGAGATGATCGCCCTGGGCTGGCTCGACGAGGATGGCGAGCTTTCCGCAATGGCCAAGGCCGGCTTCAAGACGCCCGAACAGGGCTGCTCGACGACGCTCTGGGCGGCGACGAACCCCAAGCTCGAAGGCAAGCCCGGCGTCTATTGCGAGGATTGCGACATTGCCACGCTCGACGACAGCGACGAGCGGCGGTTCGCCGGTGTTAAAAGCTGGGCGTGCGACGACGAGGCGGCGGAGCGGTTGTGGGCGGTCAGCGAGGAGATGTTGGCGAGGAGTAAGGAGAAGAAGGTATGAAAAACCTTGGCTTGGGATTGTTGGTTGTAAGCGCTGTTTTGTTGATCGGATCGCTCATTTATCAACCGACGGTCAGCAATGGCTACTTGGGAGGTGACACCTATAACCTTGGATTGCTGCAATACCAAGCAATGTTCTGGCAGCTCGGTTTGGCGTTGCTCGCGTCCGGCTGCCTTCTTTTTGGAATTGGTTCGCTTCTAGTGGATTGATCGGATCATATGAGTCCGATTGGGGATTCCCTGTTGTGCTGTG
>CAYQVL010000310.1:0-2864 GCA_964420825.1 uncultured Sphingomonadaceae bacterium | reverse complement strand
ACCTATTTCCAGCAGATGGGCGGCTATGACTGCAAGCCCGTCGCCGGCGAACTCACTTACGGGCTCGAACGGCTGGCGATGTATATCCAGGGCAAGGACAGCGTCTACGATCTCGATTTCAACGAAGCGCGCGACGACCGCCCGGCGGTCAGCTATGGCGATGTGTTTCTCGAGAACGAAAAGCAGATGTCGGCGTGGAATTTCGAGGTTGCCGACACCGGGACGCTGTTCGACCTGTTCAAGAAATCGGCCGCCGAATGCGAGAACTGCCTCGCCGCCAAACTCCCGATCCCGGCCTATGAGCAGGCGATCAAGGCGAGCCATGTGTTCAATCTCTTGAACGCGCGCGGCGTGATCTCGGTCGCCGAGCGCCAGGCCTATATCGGCCGCGTCCGCGATCTCGCGAAGGCAAGCTGCGCGGCGTGGATCGAGCGCAGCGGGTGGGCGGCGTGACCGATTTCCTCCTCGAACTGCGCAGCGAAGAAATCCCGGCGCGGATGCAGACCAAGGCGCGCGAAGATCTCGAACGGCTGTTCGCGGCGCAGCTCGCCGACGCCGGCATCGCCGCCGAGAGCATCGAAACCTTCGCGACGCCGCGCCGCCTCGCGCTGATCGCACGCGGGCTGCCGCCGGCGACCGAGGCGGTCAGCGAGGAGCGGCGCGGGCCGCGCTCCGACGCGCCCGACAAGGCGATCGAGGGGTTTGCGCGCGGCGCCGGGGTCAGCCGCGATGCTCTCGTCGAACGCGAGGAAAAGAAGGGGGCATTCCTCTACGCCGTCATCGACACGCCGGGGCGCGAGACGAAAGCCGTGCTCGGCGAGGCGATTCCCGAAATCATCCGCGGCTTCCCCTGGCCCAAGGCGATGCGCTGGGGCGATGCGTCAGCGTCGAGCGAGAGCCTGCGCTGGGTGCGCCCGCTCCACGGCATCGTCGCGATCCTCGGCGACGCGCTCGTCGAAACCGAGGTCGACGGCATCGTCTCGGGCGTCGAAACGCGCGGCCATCGCTTCCATCATCCCGGCCCGATCACCATCGGCGGCGCGGGCGACTATGCCGAGAAACTGCGCGCCTGCCACGTTATCGTCGATCCCGCCGAGCGCGAGGGGATCATCCGCGCGCGCGCCGCTGCGCTCGCCGAGGCGGCGGGACTCACGCGCGTCCACGATACCGGGCTGGTCACCGAAAATGCCGGGCTCACCGAATGGCCGGTGCCGCTGCTCGGCCGCTTCGACGAGGCGTTTCTCGAAGTCCCGCCCGAAGTCATCACGCTGACGATGCGCACCAACCAGAAATATTTCGCGCTGACCCGCCCCGACGGCAGCCTCGCGCCCAACTTCATCTGCGTCGCCAATATCGAGGCGGCCGACGAAGGCGCGCATGTCGTCGCCGGCAACCAGAAGGTCCTCGCTGCCCGCCTCGCCGATGCGCGCTTCTTCTGGGAGCAGGACTTGAAGACGCCGCTCGAGGAACAGGCGAAGAAGCTCGACCAGATTGTCTTCCACGAGAAGCTCGGGACGGTGGCCGACAAGGTCGAGCGGGTGGCGAAGCTGGCAAGGTGGCTGGTCGAGGAAGGGATCGTTTCCAGTAATACCGTTAGCCCTGAGCTTGTCGAAGGGCGTCTCGCGGACGAGAAGCGGGCTTCGACAGGCTCAGCCCCAACGGGTCAGGGACGGGAAGCATTGGCCGACCTCGCCGAAACCGCCGCGCGGCTCGCCAAAGCCGATCTCGTCACCGGTATGGTCGGCGAATTCCCCGATCTCCAGGGCGTCATCGGCGGCTATTATGCGGCAGCCCAGGGCCACGACCCCCAAATCGCCGCTGCGATCCGCGATCACTACAAACCGGTCGGGCAGGGCGATGAAGTGCCGACCGATCCGGTGACGGTGGCGGTGAGCTTGGCGGATAAGCTGGATACGATTGCTAGCTTTTTTCGGATTGGAGAGACGCCCACTGGTTCGAAAGATCCGTTTGCATTGCGGCGTTCGGCCATTGGTATCGCAAGGTTAGTAGTAGAGAATCATATTCGCCTTCGAATGTTGGAAGCAATGGCTGTACAAGCCGGCATCGAGGAAGGGCTCGAAAACGAACTCTTGGAATATGGAGTATCTGAGGCGATTGGGCCCTTAATGCGACAAGCTGCCCAATCCATGTCGGTCGCTTTGGAGCGCCTACCGGATCAATTGGCGCAGCTGAAAGAATCACTTCCGGCTGTTTTGCGTGGTATGCAGGGTGCGCTTTCTAAATTGCCGGAAACGATGAGTTTTCTCACTGACCGCCTCAAAGTCCAGCAGCGCGACGCCGGTGTCCGCCACGATCTTATCGACGCGGTGTTTGCTCTCGGCGGCGAGGACGATCTTGTCCGGCTGCTCGCGCGCGTCAAAGCGCTGCAGGATTTTCTCGGCAGCTATGACGGCGCCAATCTCCTCGCCGGCTACAAGCGCGCGGCGAATATTTTGAAGAAGGAGGGGCGCGGCGATCCCGCTTCCGTCGCCCCAGCGAAAGCTGGGGCCTCAACCAGCGGAGAACAACGTCGCGAGATTTCAGCCTCCGCTGGGATGACGGAGTTGGGTTACGACCCCGAACCCGAAGAGGCGCTCCTGATCGCAGCGCTCGACACCGTCGTGCCCAAGGCCGATGCAGCGATTGCCACCGAGGATTTCGAAGGCGCGATGGCGGCGCTCGCCGAATTGCGCTCGCCGATCGACGCCTTTTTCGATAATGTCACAGTCAACGATGAAAACGAACAGAAGCGGAACAAAAGGCTTGGAATGTTGGAAAAGATTCGCGATGCTGTCCATCGTGTCGCCGATTTCTCCAGGATCGAGGGCTGAGTTCCCGATGACCAATTCGGCCCGATCCGCAGT
>CAYQVL010000309.1:0-2866 GCA_964420825.1 uncultured Sphingomonadaceae bacterium | reverse complement strand
CGACCTTTTTGTCGCCCGAGCGCGCATGGAGCCACTCCATCCAATAGGGCCACCAGCTGCCTCCGGTCTCCTCTGCGCCCTTCATCCACGTATCGACCGATTTGGGCGGTTTGCCCTTCTTCGCCGATTTGAAATATTTGGCCTTGGGGTTGCCCGGCGGGTTGAGGATCGCCTGCATATGGCCGGCTTGCGACAGAACGAACTCGACATTCTTCGCGCCGAAAAGCTGCGTCGAGCGATAGCAGGCGCGCCAGGGCGTGATATGATCGGTGACGCCGCCGAGCACGAACAGGTCGGTCTTGACCTTGGTGAGATCGAGGCTGTGACCGGCGATTTCGAAGCTGCCGGGATCGGCGAAAGCGTTGTTCTCGAAGAGGTCGAGGAAATCGCCCATCAGGCTCGCCGAGAGATTGGTCGCGTCGGCGTTCCAGAACAACACGTCGAAGGCCGGCGGATCCTCGCCCATCAGATAATTGTTGATGACATAGTTCCAGATCAGATCGTTGGGCCGCAGCCACGCAAAGCTCCGCGCGAGTGCACTGGCCTCGATCACGCCCTTCTTCGCGGCGCGCCTCTTGGCGAGCGCGATGCCGTTTTCGGAAACCAGCGAACTGACCTCGGTGTCGCCGGGCTTGGGCTCGAGCACGCAGACCATCATCGTCGCCGCGTTCGCGCGATCGTCCTTTTGGGCGGCGAGCCTGGAGAGCAGCACCGACATCGTTTGCCCGCCCGAACAGCCGCCCGAGACGTTGATCTTCTTCGAGCCGGTGATCTCCTCGACAACGTCGAGCGCGGTGATGCAGGCCTCGACATAGTCGGTCATGTCCCAGACGCCCTGCGCCTTGGTCGGGTTGCGCCAGCTGATCACGAAGGTCTGGATGCCGTTGTCGAGCTGGAATTTGACGACGCTTTTTTCGGGGCTGAGGTCGTTGATGTACATCTTGTTGATCTGCGGCGGGATCGTCAGCTGAGGGATCGCATGGACCTCGCCGGTCGACGGCCGATACTGGATCAGCTCCATGATCTCGCTGCGATAGACGACCGCACCCTTCGAGGTCGCGATATTCTCGCCGAGCTTGAACGGCTTCTTGTTGACCTGGCTAACCATTCCCTGGTTCTTGGTGATGTCGTCATAGGCGTTTTTGAGGCCCTTGATCAGCGAGAACCCGCCGCTGTCGATCAGCCGCTTCTGCGCCATCGGATTGCCCGCGAAGCTGTTGGTCGGCGAAAGCGCGTCGATGACGATCTGCGAGATGAAGCTCGCGCGATCCTTCTCGAGTGCGTCGAGGTTGAGGTCGGCGATCCAGTTTCGCGCGCTCTTCTGGACGGCGAGGAAATATTGCATCCCGGCCTTGTAGAAGGGGTTGAAGTTGAAGGCGGGGTCCATGAAGCGCTTGTCGCGCGGCTCGGGGGCGAGATCGGACTTGCCGGTCATGATCTTGACGACATCGTCGGAGAAGCTCTTGGCGTGCCTGAAGCTCCTCGCCGGATCGCTTGCGGTTTCGCGGAGCAGCATCGCGATCGCGCCGACGAAATCCTCGCGCGCCAGCCCGACCAGCGGCCCCAGCGCCATCGTCGCCTCGGGCTCGCCGTCGAATATGGTGCCGGTTTTGGTCATCGTGCGTCATTCCCCTTGAGCGCCGAGAGTGGGGCCGAAGGGCGGGGCATGTCAAACGCTTTGCCGGGGCGCTTTGGGCGAACATCCGCTTTACACCGCGAGGCGATAGGGTTCGGGCGGTTTTGGCGAAATAAATACAAATAATATCAGGTGCGTATACCGTCATTTCGGCCGCCCTTTTTCTTCGCCCGGCGCGCGATCGGGCTGCGGGACGGGCGCCATAACTATACAAACTATACAGGGGTCGGGGGATTTTGAGCGTCGCCCGCCGCGGCGGGATCGGAAACGCTCGTTACAGCTGGTTGACACATGCCGGGGGTTTTTTCCGGCCGCGCCCCGCCGCGCATAGCGCGCGGATGGTCGTTCGCGTGCACGGGCGGGGGACGTCTGGCGCGGCTGTGTCTTGCGGCGCGGAGCGACGGCGTAATTCGGCGCGCTCGCCGGGCGCGAGCGAAGCCGCGCGCGCCTTTCGACCATCGCGCGAATCGGTCTATGTTCGTGCTTTGTTCGTCATCGGTCAGGGTAAATCAGACGATTTCCTGCATTGCAAGGAAATAGGGCTTTAGGCGGTAGCGATATGCGCCACGCGCAGCTGTCGTGTCTGGACGGCGCCCTGCGATCAACGGTGAAGTTGTGTTGATGTAATGGTATTCGGGTGCGGTCACCGTAATTGACGTCCACACCATCACCGTAATCCACCGTACTGCCCTTGGCCCAAGGGCATAGCAAAGGGAGAATCCCCATGCGACAAGTCCGTTGTGCTCGTTGACACGAACTTCGGTGTTGAGTACAGCAGGTGCTGCGGGCCGTATATCCGGCGCCCGTTTGAGGCAGTATGCCCAAGCCGGACCGATTGGTCAGGCTAAATGGCGCGCTATGGATACTTCACATCAGCTGAGTGCGGCTGAACCGGCGCAATCGGTTCCGTTTGCAGAAGCGGTGCGCGTGTGGGCGCGCATCGCAGCGCTCAGTTTTGGCGGCCCTGCCGGACAGATCGCGGTAATGCACCGTATTCTGGTGGAAGAGAAGCGCTGGGTCGGCGAGAACCGGTTCCTGCATGCCATCAACTATTGCATGCTCCTGCCGGGACCGGAGGCGATGCAACTGGCAACCTATATCGGCTGGCTCCTGCATGGCGTTCGCGGAGGTCTGGTGGCTGGCTGCCTGTTTGTCTTGCCCGGGTTTGTCACCATCCTAGTGGATTGATTCCAACGTTTGGAACCCACGGTTTCGCGCTGCAATGATTTC
>CAYQVL010000308.1:0-2886 GCA_964420825.1 uncultured Sphingomonadaceae bacterium | reverse complement strand
GATCCCATTGCGGCATCATCGCGATGAACGGCGCGGCGACAGGCAAATGGCGAAAATCCGCAACTCCAAGCAATTGACCCGCGACTCGCCCGCGTATCCGCGCGACCTTTTCGTGTGGCAGCGCCAATAGCTCGCCGAGCCAGCCAAGCTGGCTGAACAGCTCGAGCGTCGAGGGATGAACGGTATCGCCGCGGAAATCGCGTAAGAAATCGCCATGCTTTTCAAGCACCAGCGTCTCGACCCCGGCTCGTGCAAAGAGCAGCCCGGCCATAAGGCCAGCCGGCCCGCCACCGACGATACAAATTTGCGCCGTAATGTCGCTCATCGCCCCTAACAAATAGCGGTATTGCCCCTTAGAAGCGAGCTATGTTGCATGGAATAGATTCGACTGGGCTGTCCGACGCCCTCGTCATCCTTGGCGCCGCCGGGATCGTCATTCCCTTGTTCGCACGCTTTCGGATCACACCCGTTATCGGTTTTATTCTTGTTGGGGCGCTTGCCGGGCCGGCGGGACTCGGATCGCTCGTCGATCGCGCGCCCTGGCTTGTCCATGTCACGATTTCAGAACCCGAGGCGATCGCGCCCTTCGCCGAATTCGGCATCATCATGCTGCTCTTTTCGATCGGCCTCGAGCTGTCATTCAAGCGGTTGTGGGCAATGCGGGTCACGGTGTTTGGTGTCGGCGCGGCCGAACTTTTCAGCAGTGGATTTCTGATCGGCCTGGCTCTGTTCGCGCTCGGCCAGCCGCTTGCAGGGGCTGCCGGCATGGGCCTTGCGCTCGCGCTGTCGTCGACCGCGCTCGTGCTGCCGATGTCCGGCACCAAAAGCCCCGTCGGACGCGCGGCGCTGGGCATGCTGCTCTTCGAGGATGTCGCGATCGTGCCGATCATCTTCTTTCTCGGTGCGATGGCGCCGGTTGCGCAGGAAGCCGGCTTCGGCGCGCTTGGCCAGACATTGCTTTTGGGGATCGCCACGATTGTCGCGATGCTGATCGGCGGGAGGATAGTACTCCCTTATCTGTTTGCCCAAGCAGCGCGAACCAAAAGCCCCGAGGTGTTCCTCGCTGCAAGCCTGCTCGTGGTTATCCTGGCTAGTCTTGCCACCACCGCCGTCGGCCTGTCCCCCATCGTCGGCGCGTTGGTGGCCGGTTTGCTGATCGCCGAGACCGAATATCACAGCGAAGTCGAAGTTATCACGGAACCGTTCAAGGGTTTGGCGCTCGGTGTTTTCCTGATCACGGTGGGGATGAGTCTCGATCTCGCCCTGATCCTGCAAAACTGGGCGTCGCTGCTATTGGCGGTGATCGGCGTGGTTGTCGTCAAGACGATCGTCACCGGGCTTTTGCTGCGTGCTTCGGGCGCACGCCGGGCGACTGCGGCAGAAGCCGGTTTATTGATGGCCTCGCCGTCGGAAACCACGCTCATCGTCCTCGCGGCGGCTGCCGCAGCCCAGCTCATCCAGCCCTCGACAGCGGCATTCTGGCAGACGGTTACGGCGATCGGCCTGACTATCACACCGCTCTTGGCCAAGGCCGGACGCATTCTGGCGCGCCGCGTCGATCTCCGCGAAACGCATGGTGCGTTTCCCGGAGATGACAACGACTCGGATGATCGCGCGATCGTTATTGGTTTTGGGAGGGTCGGCCAGATCGTCGCCGAGATGCTCCAGGCCCATCAGCGCTCCTTCGTTGCCATCGATTCGAACATCGACACCGTTGCGCGCGCCCGACGCAATGGCTTTCCCGCGCTATTCGGAGATGTTGCTCGGCCTGAGTTTCTCGATCGGCTCAACCTCGAAACCGCGAGCGCGCTGATCCTGACGATGGACGATCCGGTCACCACGGTTCGGCTGACGCGGCGAATGCGCAAGGCTCACCCGGATCTGACGATCATCGCGCGCGCGCGCGACCCCGAACACGCGGCCGAGCTTTATCGCGCCGGGGCAACCGATGCCGTGCCCGAAACAGTCGAATCGTCACTGCAGCTTTCCGAAGCGGTGCTGGTCGATATCGGCATCGCAATGGGACCCGTGATCGCATCGATCCACGAAAAGCGCGCCGAATTGCGCGAGGCGATTATGAAAGGCGGCGATCTCGATCACGAGCCGAGACTCAGGCCGCATCGATTGCGCGATATTGAAACTGCCCTGCCGGACTAGGCGGGAACCGATATGAGCGCGCCGCGGACGGCGTCGAGCGCTGCTTGAGCCTTTCCGCCATCGGGCCCGCCGCCCTGCGCCATGTCGGGGCGTCCGCCACCGCCCTTGCCGCCGACCGCTTCGACCGCGACCCGGACGAGATCCACCGCGTTGAGCGTGCCGGCCAGATTGTCGGTGACTCCGACCGCAACGGTCGCGCGCCCGTCATTGACCGCGACCAGCGCCGCGACGCCCGAACCGAGCTTGGCTTTGGCCTCGTCGATCAATCCTCGTAGCGCCTTGGGATCAAGTCCGTCGACCACCTGGCCGCTAAAGCTGTGGCCGCCGATGCTTTCGCTGGCTGGAGCAGTCGCCGCGCCGACATCGCCGCCCAGAGCAAGCGCCTTTCTGGCTTCGGCAAGTTCGCGTTCGAGCCGTTTGCGATCGCCGGCCAAGCCGGCTGCTCGCCGGGCGACTTCTCCCGGCGGGGATTTCAGAGCGTCAGCAACTTCGGCGAGGAGCGCGTTGCGCTCGCGATACCAAAGCCGCGCTGTTTCGCCGGTCAGCGCCTCGATCCGCCGGACGCCCGATGCGACCGCGCTTTCGGTGGTAATCACGAACAACCCGATATCGCCGAGCGCGTTGACATGGGTGCCGCCGCAAAGTTCAACCGAATAATCGCCGCCCTCGCCGGACCCCATCGAGAGAACGCGGACCTCGTCGCCATATTTCTCGCCGAACAGCGCCAGC
>CAYQVL010000307.1:0-2893 GCA_964420825.1 uncultured Sphingomonadaceae bacterium | reverse complement strand
GGGCGAGCTTGATTGCATAATCGGCGAAACCGAGATCGCGATAGACGCTGTCGAGCAGGTCGCAAAACGCGCGCACCTCTTCGACGATCTGCTCCCGCGTGCAGAAGATATGGCCGTCGTCCTGCGTCATCTGGCGGACGCGAAGCAGGCCGTGGAGCGCGCCATGCGGCTCGTTGCGGTGGCAGCAGCCCATCTCGGCGAGGCGGATCGGCAAATCGCGATAGGACTTGATTCCTTGGCGAAAAATAAGGACGTGCGCCGGGCAGTTCATCGGCTTCAATGCCATCAGATCGCCGGTTCCCGAGAGCACCGGGCCTTCTTCGTCGGTGCCGGGGATTTCGTCGGGGACGACGAACATATTCTCGCGATATTTGCCCCAATGGCCCGATTGCTCCCATTGCCGGGCGTCCATCAGCTGCGGCGTCTTGACCTCGCGATAGCCGCCGGCGTCGATGCGGCGACGCATATAGGCTTCGAGCTCGCGCCATATCCGATAGCCCTTGGGATGCCAGAAGCACGACCCCTGCGCTTCGGGCTGGAAGTGGAAGAGATCCATCTCCTGGCCGAGCTTGCGATGGTCGCGCTTGGCCGCCTCCTCGAGCCGGACGAGGTGCTCATTGAGCTGCTTCTTGTTGAGCCAGGCGGTGCCGTAAATCCGTGAGAGCTGCGGATTACGCTGGTCGCCGCGCCAATAGGCGCCGGAGACGCGCGTCAGCTTGAACGCACGCGGATCGAGCTTGCCCGTCGAGGCGAGATGCGGGCCCTTGCACATATCCATCCAGGCGCCGGCTTCGCCGGGGCGTCCCGACCAATAGACGGTGATTTCCTCATCATCGGGCAGTTCGGCCGCCCATTCGGCCTTGAAGGTCTCGCCGTCCCGCCGCCAGCGCGCGATCAGATCGTCGCGGTCCCAGACTTCGCGATGCAGCGGTTTGTCGGCGGCGATCACGCGCCGCATTTCTTCCTCGATCTTCGGCAGGTCTTCTTCGGTGAACGGGCCATGATCGTCGGGCGCGGCGAAATCGTAATAGAAGCCGTCCTCGGTCGAGGGGCCGAAGGTGATCTGCGTGCCGGGGAAGAGGTTTTGCACCGCTTCGGCGAGGACATGGGCGAAATCGTGGCGCGCGAGTTCGAGCGCGTCGGCCTCGTCGCGGGCGGTGATCAGCGCGAGTTCGGCGTCGTTTTCGAGCGGCCGCATGATATCGCGGAGCTCGCCATCGACGCGCGCGGCGAGCGCGGCCTTGGCGAGGCCGGGGCCGATATCGGCGGCGATGTCGGCGGGCGTCGTGCCGCGCGCGACCGTGCGTACCGAACCGTCGGGCAGGCTGATGGAGAGCATGTCTGTCATTCCCCCTGCAAATAGCGACGGGGGCGATTGGGGCAAGGGCGGAAGTTGGCGAAAGTGCCGCGGCCGGGCAGGCGTCCCGACAATGGAAAGCGTGCTTGACATTCCCACCAGATAAAAGTAAAGTGACCTTGTCATAACGCAAAGGACACACGATATGTTTCGCTTAGGCTCCGCCGCCCACCCGCACAATTGCGCGCCGCGGACCGATGCGTCCCATTTGATACCGCGCCGTGCCGTCCCGCGTCGCTCGCACGCCTGATTCACCGCACCCAACCCGCAAAGGAACCCCGCTATGTCCCGCACCGCCGACCCCGCCCGCAAACGCTATACCAAACGCCTCGCCGTGTTGATGACGCTCTACCTCGTCTTCCTCTTTCTCGCCGTGCGCACATATAATGTCGACGGCGGCGGCGTTGACGGCGCGCTGGCCTGGGCGATCGCCATCCTCCCGGCGCTGCCGGTTATCGGCGTGTTCTGGGCGATACTGGCGATGATCGTCGAAACCACCGACGAATATCAGCGGCTCAAGCTCGTCAAACAGACGCTGATCGCCGCCGGTTTTGCGCTCAGCGTCATGACCGTCCTCGGCTTTCTCGCCAATTTCGGCCTGATCGCGCCGGTCGACGGCTTCTGGTCGCTGATCCTGTTCTTCTTCGGCCTCGGCATCGGCAGTTGTGTCACCGCGTTCGCCGAACGCCGCGCCGACCGCGCCGCCGGCGACGCGGTATGAAAAACCGTCTCAAGGTGCTCCGCGCCGAGCGCGGCTGGAGCCAGGCCGATCTCGCCGAACGCCTCGCGGTTTCGCGCCAGAGCGTCAACGCGATCGAGACCGGCCGTTACGATCCGAGCCTCCCGCTGGCCTTCGCCATCGCCGATATCTTCGGGCTGACGATCGAGGAGGTGTTTCTGCGGGGGTAGCGCTCCGGCCGTCGGGACGCCCGCCGGTTGCATTTTGCGCCGGTTGCGTCCAGCCATCGGACATGGGCGAATCCAGCGAGCGCGCCTGCCTCGTCATCGGCGCGGGCGACGATACCGGCGGGGAGATAGCGCGGGCCTTTGCGCGCGAAGGCTATGAAGCGTGCCTCGTGCGGCGGCCGCGCCATGGCGACGCGCTGCGGCGGCTCGCCGACAGTATCGCCGCCGACGGCGGCAGCGCCCACGCCCTCCCCACCGATGCGCGCGACGAAGAGGCGATGGTCGCGCTCTTCGCAAAAATCGAAAAGGAGATCGCGCCGATCGAGGTGGCGGTGTTCAATATCGGTGCCAATGTCCACTGTCCGGTCGGCGAGACGACCGGGCGCGTCTATCGCAAGGTATGGGAAATGACCGCGTTTTCGGGCTTCCTGATGGGGCGCGAGGCGGCCAGGGCGATGACGCCGCGGCGGCGCGGGACGATCCTGTTTACCGGCGCGACGGCGAGCCTTCGCGGCGGCGCCGGCTATTCGGCCTTTGCCGGGGCGAAGTTCGCGTTGCGCGCGCTCGCCCAGTCGCTGGCGCGCGAGCTCGGGCCGCAAAACATCCATGTCGCGCATATCGTCATCGACG
>CAYQVL010000306.1:0-2912 GCA_964420825.1 uncultured Sphingomonadaceae bacterium | reverse complement strand
CGCACCGCCCCCTATGAACCAGCGCTATGGCAAGGATCGCATTTATCGGGCTCGGCGTCATGGGCGCGCCGATGGCGGGGCATCTGGCGAAAGCCGGACATGATGTAACCGTCTACAACCGCACGATCGCCAAGGCCGAGGCCTGGGCCGATCAATATGGCGGTACCAGCGCCGCAAGTCCGGTCGCCGCCGCCGCCGAAGCAGACGCCGTCATCGCCTGCGTCGGCGCCGACGCCGATGTCGAGGCGGTGACGCTCGGCAAGCATGGCGCGTTCGGCGCGATGCACGAAGGCGCGCTGTTCGTCGATCACACGACGGTTTCGGCCAGGCTCGCCCGGCGGCTCGCCGAAGAAGGCGAGGCGCGCGGCCTCCATGTCGTCGATGCGCCGGTATCGGGGGGTCAGGCGGGCGCCGAGAATGGCAAGCTCGCGATCATGTGCGGCGGTTCGCTCAAGGCGATGACGATCGCCGAGCCGGCGATGCAAGCCTATGCCGCGCGGATCGTCCATTGCGGCGGGCCCGGCGCGGGCCAGCAGACCAAAATGTGCAACCAGCTGGCGATCGCCGGCACCCTCCAGGGGCTTTCCGAAGCGCTGCATTTCGCCAAACGCTCGGGCCTCGATCTCGACCGGGTGTTCGAGGCGATCTCGGGCGGCGCGGCGCAGAGCTGGCAGATGGACAATCGCTGGAAGACGATGGCCAAGGGCGAATTCGACTTCGGCTTCGCGGTCGATTGGATGCGCAAGGATTTGGGTCTCGCGCTCGACGAGGGTGAGACCAATGGCGCAACGCTCGAGCTCGCGAAGCTGGTCGACGGCTATTATGCGCAGGTGCAGGACATGGGCGGAGCCCGTCAGGACACGAGCTCGCTCGTAAGGAGACTGGAAGAGTGAATTTGAGCGTTAAAAATCCGTTCGGGCCCAAAACCTTCTCCCATGGGGAGAAGGATTACGTAGCCTTAACGACGCAGGAGTTTAGGCGGAGTTGGATGAGGGGTTCTGCCTTATCCGACAGGCCTCAACCCCTCACCCAGCGCCTTCTAAGCTCGTTCCTCGCTAAGAAGGCGCAACCCTCTCCCCATGGGAGAGGGGGAATTGCCGTCGTCTTCGCGGCCTTCGCCGCTCTCTTGCTCCCCGCCCCCGCGCTTGCCGACGCGTTGATCGACAACGCCAATGGCTATACGCTCGACGAGGACGGCGATCTCGTCCGCTTCACCGGGCTGCTCTTCGATCCCGCCACCGGCCGCGTCACCCGGCTGCTCACGCGCCGCGACGATCGTCCGCGGCAGGTCGATTTCCGCCACGACGCGCGCGGCCGCACCATGCTCCCCGGAATGATCGACGCCCACGGCCATTTGATGGGTCTCGGCTATAACGCCATCCAGCTCGATCTGGCCGATACGAACAGTCTAGAAGAGGTGATGGCGCTGCTCGCGCGCTATAACGCCGAAACGCCGACGCCGCGCTGGATCGTCGGCCGCGGCTGGAACCATGAGCGCTGGGGTCTCGGCCGTTTTCCGACCGCCGCCGATCTCGACGCCGTCGTCGCCGATCGCCCGGTCTGGCTCGTCCGCGTCGACGGCCATGCCGGCGTCGCCAACAGCGCCGCGCTGCGCGAAGCGGGGATTACCGCCGCGACCGAGGCGCCCTCGGGCGGCCGCATTGAGCGCAACGGCCGCGAGCCCAGCGGCCTCTTCGTCGATGCCGCGATGGGCCTCGTCGCGGATCGTATCCCGCCGCTCCAGCCGCCGGTCCGCGACATCGCGCTGCGCGAGGCGCAGGAAGAGCTGCTCGGCTATGGCGTGACGACGATGCACGACATGGGAACCTCGTCCGAAGACTGGCAGGTCATCCGCCGCGCCGGTGATCGCGGCGCGCTGAGAATGCGCGTCGTCTCCTATGCCGGCCGCCTCGGCACGTTGCTCGATATCGCGGGCGACCAGCCGACGCCGTGGCTCTACAACGGCCGTCTCCGCATGGTCGGGCTCAAGATTTACGCCGATGGCGCGCTCGGGTCGCGCGGCGCGGTGCTCAACGCCCCCTATAGCGACGCCCCCGGCGAGCGCGGTCTGCCGCTGATCGACGATGTCGGGCTGCGCAACACGCTGAGCCGCCTCTCGCTCGATCATTTCCAGGCGGCGATCCACGCGATCGGCGACGGCGCCAACCGGCAGGTTCTCGACGCCGTCGACGAGCTTGCCGATCGCTATGACGACGATCGCCGCTGGCGGATCGAACATGCACAGATCGTCGATCCCGCCGATCTCCCGCGCTTCGGGCAGCACGGCATCATCGCGTCGATGCAGCCCGTCCACCAGACCTCGGACCGGCTGATGGCCGAAGTCCGGCTCGGCCCCGACCGGCTCCAGGGCGCCTATGCGTGGAACTCGATGCTCCGCAATGGAGCGCGACTTGCCTTCGGCACAGATTTTCCGGTCGAAAACCCCAACCCCTTTCCGGGGCTCGCCGCGGCGATCTCGCGGCAGGACGCCAATGGCCGGCCGCCGGGCGGCTGGCAGGGCCAGGAGCGGATCTCGCTGTCGCAAGCCTTTGCGGCCTATACGACCGGCGGCGCCTATGCCGCCTTTTCCGAAGATCGGCTCGGCCGTCTCGGCGAAGGCATGCTCGCCGATTTCATCATCGTCGACCGCGATATCTTCGATTCGACGCCCGAGCGGATCGGCGAAACGCAGGTGCTCGAAAGCTGGGTCGGCGGCGAGCGCACCTGGGTCCGCGGCGCCGCGAACGCCCCGCCGATGGACGCGCCCGTCGGCCCGATGGTCGGCGAAGACGAGCGGCGATAGCTGGCGATAATCCAGACAGTGTCTACATCGTCATTGCGAGCGTAGCGAAGCAATGCACGACCGCCCGAGCCAAGCTGGATTGCCGCGTCGCCTGCGGCTCCTCGCAATG
>CAYQVL010000305.1:0-2926 GCA_964420825.1 uncultured Sphingomonadaceae bacterium | reverse complement strand
CACGGCGCGCTGTCGGCCGATCACCTCGAACATCTCGACGAGGCGGGCGTGGCGGCGATGGCGAAGACCGGCACGGTCGCGACGCTGTTGCCCGGCGCCTTCTATTTCATGCGCGAGACCCAGCTTCCGCCGATCGCTGCCTTGCGCGCCGCCGGGGTGCCGATCGCGCTCGCCACCGACAGCAATCCCGGCACCTCGCCGCTGACTTCGATCCTGCTGGTTCTGAACATGGCGGCGACGGAGTTTCGGCTGACGGTCGAGGAATGCCTGCTCGGGGTGACGCGCAATGCGGCGCGTGCGCTCGGATTACAGAATGAGTGCGGAACGCTCGAAGCCGGCAAGGCGTGCGATCTGGCGATCTGGAACGTCGAGCAGCCCGCCGAACTTGTCTACCGCATCGGTTTCAACCCGCTCGAAGCGCGTGTAGTGGCAGGCCTATGACCGATATGATGCTGACACCGGGCCAGGTAGCGCTGGGGCAATGGCGGGCAATCTATCGCGGCGCCACCGCGTCGCTCGACCCCGCTTCGGCGCCTGGGATCGCGGCGAGCGTGGCGGCGGTCGAGGCCATCCTTGCGCGCCACGAGCCGGTCTACGGAATCAATACGGGCTTCGGAAAACTCGCGACGGTCAAGATCGACGATTGCGACCTCGCCGCGCTCCAGCGCAACCTCGTGCTCAGCCATGCCGCCGGCGTCGGCGAACCGATGCCCGCGCCGATCGTCCGGCTGATGATCGCACTCAAGCTCGCCAGCCTGGGGCAGGGGGCGTCGGGCGTCCGTCCCGAAACCATAAAGCTGCTCGAAGCGCTGCTCGCGCACGCTATCGTGCCGGTTATTCCGGCGCAGGGGTCGGTCGGCGCATCGGGCGATCTGGCGCCGCTCGCGCAGCTTGCCGCAACGATGATCGGCACCGGCGAGATGGTCGTCGCGGGCAAGACGATGGCCGCCGACGCGGCGCTGCGCAAAGCCGGCCTCGAACCGCTGACGCTCGGCCCCAAGGAGGGGCTTGCCCTGCTCAATGGCACGCAATTTTCGACCGCCTATGCGCTCGCCGCTCTGTTCGAGGCCGAATTGCTCTTCCGCTCGGCGTTGGTAACCGGCGCGCTCTCGACCGAGGCCGCCAAGGGCTCGGACACGCCGTTCGATCATCGCATCCATGTGCTGCGCGGCCATGCCGGCCAGATCGAGACCGCCGACGCATTGCGCGGGCTGATGGCGGGATCGGCGATCCGCGCCTCGCACCGCGAGGATGACGAGCGCGTCCAGGACCCCTATTGCCTGCGCTGCCAGCCTCAGGTGATGGGCGCGACGCTCGACCTGCTCCGCCAGGCTGGCCATACACTCGAAATCGAGGCCAATGGCGTTACCGACAACCCGCTGATCTTCGCCGAGACCGGCGAGGCGCTGTCGGGCGGCAATTTTCATGCCGAACCCGTCGCCTTCGCCGCCGACATGATCGCGCTGGCATTGTGCGAGATCGGTTCGATCGCCGAGCGCCGCGTGGCGATGCTCGTCGATTCCGCGCTTTCGGGGCTGCCGGCGTTTCTGACGCCGAAGCCGGGGCTCAATTCGGGCTTCATGATCCCGCAGGTCACCGCCGCCGCGCTGGTCTCCGAAAACAAGCAACGCGCCTATCCGGCGAGCGTCGATTCGATCCCGACTTCGGCCAATCAGGAGGATCATGTCTCGATGGCGGCGCACGGCGCGCGGCGGCTGATCTCGATGGCCGACAACCTCGGCAACATTATCGGCATCGAATATCTCGCAGCGGTGCAGGGCTGCGATTTTCATGCGCCGCTGACATCGAGCGAGGTTCTCGAAGGCGCCCGATCGACGCTGCGCGAAATGGTGACCGAACTCGCGGATGACCGCTATTTTGCGCCCGATATAGCGCACGCAACCGGCCTTGTGCGCAGCGGTGCGCTGATCGCCGATCTGGATCTGCCTGGCCTCGCATCATGACCGACTGGCTGACCGTCGAGCGCGGCGATGTCCCGCTGATCGTCAGTGTACCGCATGCGGGAACCGACATTCCCAAGGATATTGCCGCGCGGCTGGCATCGGTCGATCTCGCGCGCAAGGATGCCGATTTCTACGTCGACCGGCTATACGCTTTCGCGGGCGATCTCGGTGCAACGGTTGTGCGCACCGCAATTTCGCGCAGCGTGATCGACGTCAATCGCGATCCCTCGGGCCGGTCGCTTTATCCGGGGCAGGCGGTCACCGGTCTGTGTCCGCTGACGACCTTCGACGGCGAAGCGCTGTACCGCACCACGCAAGATCCCGGCGGACCGGAGATCTATCGGCGGCGTGAAGCCTATTTTGCCCCCTATCACGCCGCTATCGCGGCAGAGATCGCGCGGCTGCGCTCCCTGCATGACAGCGTCGTGCTTTACGACGCTCATTCGATCCGCAGCCATGTCGCGCGGCTCTTCGACGGCAAACTGCCGCAGTTTAATATCGGCACCAACGACGGCCAATCGTGCGCGCTCGCCCTGACGCGGGCGGTCGAAAATATTAGCGACGCCGGCGGCCGCTCGCGCGTCACCGACGGCCGCTTCAAGGGTGGCTGGATCACGCGGCATTATGGCCGGCCGGACGAGGGCGTTCACGCGATCCAGATGGAGCTGGCAATCCGCGGCTATGCCGACGAGCAAAGCGCCGGCTGGCCGCCGCGATGGGATGCCGACTATGCCGCGCCTTTGCAGCAGACGCTGCGCGACATTCTTATTGGCTGCCTTGATTTTGCAAAGGAGTCCGCATGACCCGCCTCGACAATGCGCGCCATATTCGCGCGCCGCACGGCACCGATCTGACCGCCAAAAGCTGGCTGACCGAAGCGCCGCTGCGGATGCTGATGAACAATCTTGACGCCGCGGTCGCCGAAAACCCGCAGGAACTCGTCGTCTACGGCGGCATCGGCC
>CAYQVL010000304.1:0-2931 GCA_964420825.1 uncultured Sphingomonadaceae bacterium | reverse complement strand
ATAAGGATTTCCGCGAAGCCAGGGATTTCGAGGAATTCGCCGGCACGATCGGCGAGACCGGCGAAAAATGAGCGTTCGCGAGGGAATTCGACAGCCTCTCGCCATCGTCCTCGTCCGTCCGCAGCTCGGCGAAAATATCGGCAAGGCGGCGCGCGCGATGCTCAATTTCGGGCTGACCGACATGCGGCTCGTCAGCCCGCGCGACGGCTGGCCCAATTCGTCGGCCAAGCCCGCCGCCTCGGGTGCCGACATCGTGCTTGAAGCCGTCACGGTTTACGAAACCGTCGCCGAGGCCATCGCCGATTGCGGCCAGGTGCTGGCGACCACGGTGCGCAAACGCGGTATCCCCAAACCGGTGATTTCGCCCGCCGAGGCCGCGGCGGCGATCCACGACCTGCCGGTGTGCTCGGCAATCCTGTTCGGCCCCGAACGCGCCGGACTCGACGCCGAGGATGTCGCGCTCGCGCGCGCCATCGTCACCATCCCGATCAATCCCGAATTCAGCTCGATCAACCTCGCCCAAGCGGTCATCCTGCTCGCCTATGAATGGTCGAAGCGCGCCGGTCTCGCGGTGCCGACGCAGGCCGAACAGACCGATCCGCCGGCGAGCCAGGCCGAACTCGACGCGCTTGTCGCGCATCTCGAATCGGCGCTGGTGCCGCGCGGCTATTTCTACCCGCCCGACCGCGAGCCATCGACCCGGCGCACGCTGCGCTCGATCCTCACCAAGCCGGCATGGACCGCGCCCGAAATCCAGACGTTGCGCGGCATCGTTTCGGCGCTCGAGAAGAAACCCCGGTAGCGGACGGGTCGGTCCGCGCCGCGCCTAGCCCCTGATCGCGTCGAAGCGCGCCATTTCATAGTCGATCGACGTCTCGACGAGCATTTCCCATAGCGCCGCGACCAGCGGGACCGGGACCCCGGTGGCGGCGGCTTGCGCCTTGGCGGCGTCGATCACCCGCGCTTTGCGCGCCTCGTCGCGTACGCTCTCGCGCGTCGGCTTGATCCGCGCGGCCGCCTCCATATAGCCGAAGCGCCGGGCGAGCAGCGCGACGATCGCGCGATCGGTCGCATCGACGCCGTCGCGAACCTCGGCCATGGTCTCGCAGGCATCGGGATCGGAGGTGCGGTCTGTGATTTTGTTGGCCATATGATCGGTCTATATGCTCCGCCTTATGCCATCACGGCATTTTGCTGGTTCACAGGCTGTAAATATGCGCGCCCTAAAATTATAGGATAGAGGGCTGTCGGTTCGAGCGGTTTTTATGTATCGGGCGCCTGACGATATTTGCCGGATCAACACAAGGGACTTTTCATGCGTTCTATATTTTTACTCTCCATCGGAATCGCTGCCGGCCTCGGCACGCTCGCGTCCGCACCGCTCGCAGCGCAGGAGCAAGTGGCGGCCAACGAGGACGGAGCACGCGAGCAGAACTCTGGGAATACGATTTCCTGCCGCCGCATGGCTGCGCCGACGGGCACCCGCATTGGTCCGCGCAGGATCTGCAAGACCGATAATGAATGGGAATTGATGGAGCAGGAAGCCCGCGGCGTTGTCGAGAATATCGGCAGCAGAAACCGGGCCGGCAGCGGTAACTAGTCGTTGCTGCTCATGCCGCCAAGAAAATCGCCCGGATTCCGAAGGCGCGATTGTCTGGATATGGAAATCGCGAGCGCGATGCTGTATGACAGCAGCAATCAAAGGGTCTCCGGCCGGGTAATCGTTGAAACGGCCGATAATTTGTTTTGCAAGTGTAAGGAGTGAGCCATGATTAAGATTGCGACTGTTTCATTGGGATTGGCGGCGGGTCTTGCCGCGCTTTCAGCCGCGCCCGCCGCCGCCCAGCAAACGACCGCCAGCAACGATGAAGCCGGCGATCCCAATCCGGTCAGCACCATCGTCTGCCGTCGCTATCCGCCGCCCACGGGCACCCGGATCGGCCCGCGCCGGATCTGCAAAACCCAGCATGAATGGGATCTGATCGACGAAGAAATCCGCAGTGTAGTCGAGAATATCGGTACTCGTAGCTACGTCGGCAACGAATAGCAGACGCTGCAATCAAAGCCGAGCGGGTTCGCCCTGCCGCCAGGCAGGGTCGGCCTGTTTCGCTGACGGCAAATGTGCTAGGCTATTGCCTCCGGATAGGTCGGTGACGATGTCGTCGGGTATCACTTGGGAGCATGGTCATGATAAAGTCGGCGAAATTTCTCTTTATAGTCGGCGGCGCGTTCGCTCTTGGCACGCCGGCTTATGCGTTTCAGGTCGACCAAAGCGAAGCATCCGACGGCACCGAGACGACCGCGGTGACCGAGATCATTTGCCGTCAGGCCGCAGCGCCGACCGGATCGCGAATTCGTCCCCGCAATATCTGCAAAACCCAGCGCGAATGGGATCAGATCGAGCAGGAAGCGCGACTCGCGGTGGAGAACGTCGGGCTTCGAAATCGACAATTTAATGAGGGGGCAAATACCGGATGCGGGGCTTTCGGCAGAAATTGCTAAGGTGACGCCCGCCCGGCTTCGTCCGCCGGGCGATGCCTCAGCGACCAACCGGGGTCTCGGCGGCCGATATTTGCAGGCCGTCCGTTAATCGGGGCCGCGCTTGGAATTGCGCACGCACGATTGCCCGGCCGCTGCGGCGTCGCGCTTGACTTTCGATCGCCCAGCCGCCAAACGCCCGCCTTCGCAATTGGCTCCGCACCCCGGTGAAGCGGCGGCCGCGCCTCGCATCATGGCGAGGCGGTGCGTATCCGGGCTTTGAAACAGCAAATTGGAGATACCGAATGTCCAAGCGCAAAAGCGCCAAGTATAAGCTCGACCGCCGGATGGGCGAAAACATCTGGGGCCGCCCGAAATCCCCCGTCAATCGCCGCGAATACGGCCCCGGCCAGCACGGCCAGCGCCGCAAGGGCAAGCTCTCCGACTTCGGCA
>CAYQVL010000303.1:0-2932 GCA_964420825.1 uncultured Sphingomonadaceae bacterium | reverse complement strand
CGGCAGCCAGGAACGCCGCGATAGATCCCTTCATATCGACAGCGCCGCGGCCATGGAGCAGGCCGCCGCGAATTTCGGCGATGAAGGGATCGGTCGCCCAGCCCTTGCCCGGCGGCACGACGTCGGTGTGGCCGGCAAAAGCGAAATGCGGGCCGCCGCTCCCGCGCGTCGCGAAAAGATTCGCCACCGGCCCGTCGGGAGCCTCTCCCGACATCATCCGGTGGACGCTGAAGCCGAGGCCCGTCAGCACTTCTTCGAGCACCGCCTGCGCGCCGCCCTTTTCGGGGGTGATGCTCGGGCAGGCGATGAGACGAGAGGCGAGGGCGACGGGGTCGATTGCGGTGGTCATCGCCGAGCGTGTAACGATGCGTGCTCCGCATGCCTAGCCGGAGGTTTCAATGCCCAAGCTCGATCTCGATTCGATCCCGCAAACCAATGCCACCGGCTATCCGCCGCAATATGCCCACAAGGTCGCCGCGCGCTGGTACCGGCATCTGGCGCCGGCGGCGGGGCTGGAGGATTTCGGCGTCAGTCATGTCGAGCTCAAGCCCGGCGCCTGGTCGTCGCAGCGTCACTGGCACGAAGGGGAAGACGAGATCGTCGTCATGATCGCCGGCGAAGCGACGCTCGTCGACGATAGCGGGCGGACGCCGATGCGGGCGGGCGACGTGGCTGCCTTTCCCAAGGGCGACGGCAACGGTCATGTCCTGATCAACGAGGGTGCCGAGAGTTGCTTTTTCATCGCGATCGGCAAGCCCGCGGCGAGCGATTGTCACTATCCCGATATCGATATGCACCTCGATGCGGGCGTCGGAAGGCAGCGCCGTAAGGACGGCAGCGATTTCTAGCCTTCTTTCTCATATTGCTCGATGACCCAGGGCTCGTCCTGCGCCGCCTCGATCCATTGGTGGATCCATGGATGCGCGAGGATCGCCTGGACATAGCTTTGCGCAAAGGGCGGCAGCGTCACCGACCAGGTAACGAAGCGCGTCGCGACCGGCGCGTACATTATGTCGGCGGCGCAAAAATCGCCGAACAGAAACGGATTCTCGCCGCCATAGCGTGCCCGCGCCTGCGCCCAGATTTCCAGTATGCGGCCGATTTCGGCCGCGACATCCTTGCCGAGTTGCTTGGGCTGGAAAATTTTGCGGACGTTCATCGGCAATTCGCGGCGCAAATTGGGAAAGCTCGAGTGCATTTCGGCCGCCATCGAGCGCGCCATCCCGCGCGCGCCTTCGTCCTTTGGCCAGAAGCGGTCGCGACCGACCTTGTCAGCGAGCCAGTCGATGATCGCGAGGCTGTCCCAGACCACGGTGTCGCCGTCCCAGAGCACCGGGACCTTGCCCGACGAGGCCGAGAACTCGTTGCCGTCTCGCATGCGTTCCCATTCCTCGCCATAGAGCGGGACGGTCACCTCTTCGAAGGTCAGGCCGGATTGCTTGACCGCGAGCCAGCCGCGCAGCGACCAGGAGGAATAGGCCTTGTTGCCGATGATCAGTTTCAACTTCAACGCGCTCTCCTGCAGCAATAGGTTGGGCAGTCAGCCAATGGCCTCGATAACCGCGGCGCGCAACTCTCCGATGCCGAGCATCGACTGGGTCGAAGTCGCCAATATATCGGGATGAGCGGCGGCATGGATCTTCGCCTGTTCGGCAACCTGCCCGAGGGTATCGGCCAGCACGCTGTCCTTGAGCTTGTCGGCTTTGGTCAGCACGAGCCGGTAGCTGACAGCCGCCTCGTCGAGCATTTTCATCACTTCGCGGTCGCTGTCGCCGAGTCCGCGCCGCGCATCGACCAGCAACAATGTGCGCTTGAGTGTAACGCGTCCGCGCAAAAAGTCGTTGATCAGAAAGCGCCAGCGGCGGGCGACTTCGGGCGGCGCCTTGGCGAAGCCATAGCCGGGCATGTCGACGAGCCGGAAAGACGGCGGATCGCCGACGTCGAAAAAGTTGAGCTCCTGCGTCCGGCCGGGCGTGTTCGACGCGCGGGCGAGGCCCTTGCGATTGGTCAGCGCGTTGAGCAGCGTCGATTTGCCGACGTTCGAACGGCCGGCGAAGGCGACCTCCGGCAAGTCCGCCTCGGGCAGAAATTCGAGCGTCGGGGCCGATTTGAGAAAGGCTATCGGGCCCGAAAAGGTCTTGCGCGCCTGTTCGTCGAGCGCCGCTGCCTCAGTCATTCGGTCGGCGCCTTGGCGACCATTTCGCGCAGCTTGGGGTCGCGGCTGTAGAACCATTTCTGCTGCGCGATGGTCAGCGTGTTCGAGGTCACCCAGTAGAGCTGGAGGCCGGCGGCGAAGGGCGCCATGATCACCATCAACACCCAAGGCATGATGCCGAAGATCTTCTGCTGCGTCGGATCCATCGGCGCCGGATTGAGCTTGAACTGAAGCCACATGGTGATGCCGAGCAGGATCGGGAGCACGCCGATGGCAAGATAGCTCGGCGGAACGAAGGGCAGCATGCCGAACAGGTTGACCGGCGTCAGCGGATCGGGCGCCGAGAGATCCTTGAGCCACAGCGCGAAGGGCTCGTGGCGCATTTCGACCGACAGCATCAGCACCTTATAGAGCGCGAAGAATATCGGGATCTGCAGAAATATTGGCAGGCAGCCGCCGAGCGGATTGGCTTTTTCGCGCTGGTAGAGCGCGAGAACTTCCTGCTGCATCTTCTGTTTGTCGTCTTTGTATTTCTCCTGGATTTCCTTCATTTTCGGCTGAACGGCGCGCATTTTCGCCATCGACGCGAACTGCTTCTGCGCGATCGGGAACATCAGTCCGCGAACGATGACGGTCAGCAGGACGATCGCGACGCCGAAATTGCCGGCCGTTTCGAACAGCCAGTGGAGGAGGTAGAAGATCGGCAGCTCGAACCAGTAGAACCAGCCCCAGTCGACAGCGAGATCGATCTGGGTGAGGCCTGCCTCCTCGTCATAT
>CAYQVL010000302.1:0-2936 GCA_964420825.1 uncultured Sphingomonadaceae bacterium | reverse complement strand
CCGCCTTCTCGCCTGTCTCGCCGCGCCCGAATAGCGGCGCCTGTGTCATTCATATGGATGACGACAGGCCCGCCTCGCCCGATTAACGTGCTTCTCCAGTGACTGGATCAGGGGGACGACCCATGGCTACGAAGCGCAGTCGGTTTGTGCGGCAAACCACCATCACCACCGCTCTCCTCCTCGCTGCTCAGGTGGTCGGAACGATTCCAGCCCACGCCCAAGCGCCCGCTCACGGCATCACGGCGGGAGAGGGCATGCTGCCGCCCGATCTCGCCTCATCGACGCGCTTTCACGACCCGGAAATCGCGAGAGTGGTCAACGGTCATCTGGCCTCCATGGGGCGGGGCTACAGCGCTTGCAACGCTCGCCGCTATCGGGACGACCGCAGCCGTCTCGACGGTTTTCAGGCGGTTCTGGAGGAAATGCGAGACCGGTGGTCGCGCGGCGAGGTGAACACGCGCACTGCCCAGATCCAACGGCTCATCGAGAGCGGCGAGTCCCGCATTGGCGCCGAAATTCTCGCGAGTCCCTCCGGGCCTAGCGATGCGATCAGCGGCGACACCCAAAAACTGTCCGAAGACATCGCGGCGCTGAGACGGCTTGCCGACGCCCTCCCCGCCCGCCTGCCCGACCCCTGCCCGCCGGAGCGGGACGCCTATCGCGGCCTGATACAGGTATTCGGCAGTATCGGCGCCATCGACGGCCTCGGCATTTCCAACGGCGGCATGGGCGGCAAGCAGGACGTCACCGTCTTCGGCGGCGGGATCGGCGCGACAGTCCCGGTCGGCGACAATGCACTGACGTTCACGCTGCACGGCGTGACCGGCGATGCGACCAGCCCCGCTGCCCGCACAGGGGTCGATTCGCTCGGCCGCACGTTCGTCCAGTTCGACGGCCAGACGCAGCTCGTCCCCGCTGGCTTGGATGTGACCGGCGCGATCATGAGAAGCGACTATCAGGAAATCGGCGGATCGATCATCTGGAACCCGAGCCGCGACATACGGCGCCGCGGCTGGTTTTATGACAGATTCAGGGCCATGCCCCGCATCCCCGATCGCGCGGCCAGCGAGTCGACGTTCGGGGCTGAGTTCGGGCCTGAGCACGCGTTCATCCCTTCATTTCACGCCGGAGTGACCGATATCCGCCACGACGAGCGTCTCCGCGTCGATTACGGCGGCATCGGCTTCTTCATCGACGAGCGGCGCGCGGTCGACACCACGCGGCTCAACGCCGGATTGGGACTCGATCTCGGCCTGCTCGATCCGAATTCCTCCCGAGCCTTTGTCAGGATGGCGGCACGGGCGCAGGCCAATCTCGACCTAGTCGATGGCGAGGGCTCCTACCGCACTGCTCAGACCAACGTCTTCGACGAAACGGTGGCGGTGGACTTGTCGCGCACGGCGATCACCTTCTCCTTCAGCGCCGAAGCAGAGGCCGGCGTGGAGATCGCCGAAGGCGTGACGATTTTCGTTTCCGGTTCGGCCGGCCGGATTCCGATCTGGTCGATCGTGCCTCGCGAGGGTGAGCAGGCCCGGCTCGAAAGCGACATGCACTGGAGCTTTCTCGGCTCGATCGGGATCGCCGCCGGATTCTAGGGCTGGCGTCTCGAATCCTGACAACGAAATGAGGCTTGCGGCGGGTGTGCCCGACCCCGACCAGCGCTGGGTCGGTCAGTGGAATTACGGTGACAGGATTACGGTGACAGGTGCAATAACCCCTAAACATTGCCCCGGTGCACCCGCTCGCGTCCCGACTGTGGCCCCTAGGTAACGGGGTTATTGCAACCGTCACCGTAATGACTGTTTCGGCGGCTAGGGCTGGACGTTGATGGTTGCAGAAATGCCGGAGCGAGACTGATGACGAGCAACGGTTGCCCTCGGAGGTTGCGCTTGCGCCCAACTGAGCCGTTACGCTAGATGCATCTGGTTGAAGGGAGACTATTTTTGATCAAGCAGCTGTTCATTCTCTCAATTCCGATGCTCGCAGCCGCCTGCGTAACCGACCGTGACGCGAACGCTTTGTCGGGCAGAGCCGCTGAAGGTCGAGCCTTCGCAGAGGCGAACTGCGCCAGTTGTCATGCGCTGGATGACGGCGTCTCACCCAATCCGAGCGCGCCGAGCCTTCGCCGTGCGGCTCACAGCTTGCCGGCACCGATGCTGGCGGGATCGCTCGAAGCCGGAATTCAGGTCGGCCACACCGCCCAAATGCCGGTCTTCGTCTTCGAAGAGGACGATATCGGTGATCTGCTCGCCTATTTCGAGACGCTTCGAAACGAAGACTGAAGCGTTACCCGAATATCGACCACCGGCATTATTTCCGGCTGGTTCGACATTCGTCACCTCGGGCGCTGCTCCTCGCGTCCCAATCTGACGGCAGACTTTTACCGCGCCTCGCGCCACATCGCTTCGAGCGGCGGGCCGCCGGGGCCGGCGGCGAAATGTTCGACATGCGCGAAGCCATGCGCGGCGTAGAGGCTGTGGTTGCGCGGGTTCGAATTTTCGAGATAGGCGGGCAGCCCCGCCCGGTCGCAGGCGGCGAGCATCGGCGCGAGCAGTGCGCGGCCGAGACCTCTGCCCTGCGCCGCTTTGCGCACCGCGATCGTATAGAGATAGACATGCGGCTCGCGCGGGTGATGCTTCGCCATCTGACCTTCGGTGGCGAGGCCGCGGCGCAGCGCGCCGGCGCCGCCATGACGCAGCATGTGCCAGCCCGTCGCCAGCGTTCCCACGGGCCCCGCGCTGTTGCGCGCGCCGGGGAGCAGCCACATCGTCGCGCCGTCGTCGCCCGCAAGGTGGCAGACGCCGCGCCGCAGATAGATATCGCGGGCCTCGCGCGCGAACACCGGCGGCAGGCCGGCGGGGTTGGGCATGATCCAGCTTGCCACGGGATCGCCGGCGAAGGCGTCGCCGGTGATCGCGCCGAGCGTGCGCCAGTCG
>CAYQVL010000301.1:0-2968 GCA_964420825.1 uncultured Sphingomonadaceae bacterium | reverse complement strand
CGGCGGACGTCTCGCGGTCGTCGTGCGCGTCGGCTTCTTCGGCCAGGATGAGACCGATCTGCCGCCCGCCGGTCAGCTCGACATAAACCAGGGCGAGCAATTGCGAGTCGAGCAATGCGCCGTGAAGGACACGCTGGCTGCGATCGATACCATAGCGGCTGCACAAGGCATCGAGGCTGTGCTTGGCGCCGGGATGTTTGATGCGCGCGAGCGCCAGCGTATCGATCATCCGCTCGACCGGAACATCGGGACGGCCGCAGCGTTTGAGCTCGCTGTTGAGAAAGCCGAAATCGAACTGCGCATTGTGCGCAACGAGCGGACTATCCTCGATAAAGTCGATGAAATCCTGCGCGCCGTCGGCGAACAGCGGCTTGCTGGCGAGAAAGGCGTCGGAGAGACCATGGACGGCGAAGGCCTCGCCAGGCATCTCGCGCTCGGGATTGAAATAGGCGTGGAAACTGCGCCCCGTTTCGACGCGATTGATGAGTTCGAGGGCGCCGATTTCAACCAGACGATCCCCGTTGGCGGGGCTTAATCCGGTGGTTTCCGTGTCGAAAACTATTTCACGCATTGACTGCAATATCGGACGTCATGGGTCTTTAGGCAAGTGACGATCGCGTCAATCTGACGCTTTGTTTCGGCGAGCGGGACGCCGGTATCGACGATGAAGTCGGCGCGCGCGCGCTTTCCGGCATCGGGGAGCTGGAGCGCGAGAACTTGTTCGAACTTCTGACGCGACATGCCGGGGCGCGCGAGAACGCGTTCGCGCTGGATCTCGGGAGGAGCAGACACGACGATCACGCCGTCGAGCCCGGCATCGCCGGTCGTCTCATATAACAGAGGAATATCGAACAGCACGATGTGCGCACCGGCATGCTTCCTCAGAAAGGCCGCACGATTGAGCCCGACCGCCGGATGGATGAGATCTTCGAGCGCGCGCAATTTTTCCCGATCCCCCAGCACGGCAGCAGAGAGTTTGGCGCGGTCGACACCTTCGAGGCCCGTCGTTCCGGGAAACAGCTGCTCGATCGCCTCGACAAGCTCGCCGCCGGGCCCCTGAAGCCGGTGGACCTCGGCATCGGCGTCGAACACCGGCACACCGAGCGCTGCGAAGATCGCCGAGACGGTCGATTTTCCCATGCCGATCGAGCCAGTGAGACCCAATTTAATCATAAGCGCACCATCATCCGATCAGCTGCTCCCGTAATTGGGTGTCATGGTCGCGCGGCGCAACCTCGCCGAAGAACAGTTCGAAGGCAATCGCGGCCTGGGCGATCAACATTTCAAGCCCGTCGATCGTCTCAAGCCCGCGCGCACGCGCCGCGGCGAGCAGTCCGGTTTGAAGCGGCGCATAGACGAGATCGTATACAATCGCATCGTCGGCAAGCGGCGCGAGATCGAGATCGAGCGGTGGCTGTCCGGCCATGCCGAGCGGGCTTGCATTGATCAGCAACGTCGCCGGCGGGAGCACCGATTCGAGCGGCAACACATCGCCCGTGAGACCGAAAGCGGCAAGCAGCGCCGCACCTTTGATCGGGTTGCGATTGAGCAGCGTGACGCTCGTTACCCCTGTCTGTTTCAAGGCAAACAGTACCGCGCGCGCGGCGCCGCCCGCACCGATAACCGCCACCTGCGCCTGTTCTAGCGCAAGCCCCGAAACGGGAGCGTAAAACCCCGCCGCATCGGTATTGGTGCCGATCAGCGTTCCGTCGGCATCGTGCAGGATGGTGTTGATAGCCCCTATGCTCGCGCGGAGCCCGCCGCGATCCTCGACATGATCGAGTGCATTAACCTTGTGCGGAATCGTTACATTGCACCCGCGCCAATCGGGATCGGCGCGGCGATCCGCGAAATAGTCAGCCAGTCCGCCAGGCTTCACATGTGTCGCACGATACTCGGCCTCCATCGCGAGCTTTTCGAGCCAGAATCGATGGATCGGCGGCGATTTGCTGTGTGCGATGGGGTCGCCGATCACCTCGGCATAGGGCCGGGTCATGCGCTCAAAACTCCGCGCACGCGCAGATAATCGAGCAGCGGCAGCAGCGGCATGCCCAGAATCGTGAAATGGCTGCCGTCGATCCGCGCGAAGAGCTGCGCGCCGCGTCCTTCAAGGCGGTAGCCGCCCGCGCATCCCGCGATCGCCGGCCATTCGGCGTCGAGATAGGCATCGAGAAACGCATCGGAGAAATCGCGCATCACGAGCTTCGCGACATCGACATGGCGCCAGACCGGGCGGCCGTCTTCGCAAATCACCGCCGCGCTCGACTGATGGTGCGTCCGCCCGCGCATCGCGCGCAGTTGATCGCGCACGGCTTCGCGCGTTTCGGGTTTATCGAAAATGTCCCCGTCGAGCGACGCGACCTGATCGCAGCCGAGGACGAGCGCATCGGGATGTCTTTGCGACAATTTCGTAGCCTTTAGTTCGGCGAGCGCATCGGCGAGATCGCGCGACCCGAGACCGTCAGCTAGCATCGCTGCCTTGGCCGCGTCTTCGTCAACACCGGCCGAGCGGGCACCGAACGCTACGCCGGCGGCCTCAAGCATCGCGCAGCGCGCGGCGCTTCGCGAGGCGAGAATCAGCGCGATGGCGTGTTCTCCGTCGCGCCGCCTTCGGCCGCCGCGGCAAGCGCTGTTTCATATGCGGTGAGGATGTTGAGAATCGCCGCCGCGCTCTCCTCGATTGAGCGTCGCGTCACATCGATAACCGGCCAATCATTGTCGGCGAAGATCCGCCGCGCGAAAGCGACCTCGGCCTTTACCCGGCCTTCGTCGACATAGTCGGTTTCGGGCGCCTGATTGAGCGAGAGCAGGCGATTTCGGCGGATTTGGACGAGCCTGCTAGGGCTCGTCGTCAGCCCGACGATGATCGGCTTTTGCAGCGCATAAAGGCTGTCGGGCGGCGGCGATTCGACAACGAGCGGAATATTGGCGACCTTGTAGCCGCGATTGGCGAGATAGATGCTCGTCG
>CAYQVL010000300.1:0-2974 GCA_964420825.1 uncultured Sphingomonadaceae bacterium | reverse complement strand
GCGTGATCGCCGCCTGCGCGCCGCCGTGGCCCGCGCCGACGATGGCGATGTCGGCGCGCATCATGCTGCTTTCCAATCGCGCTTGATCTTCTTGGCAAGGCTCCATTTGTGGACTTCGGTGGGTCCGTCATAGATGCGGAAGGCGCGGATTTCGGGGAACACCTGCTCGACAATCGTATCGCCGCTGATACCCGTTCCTCCCATTGCCTGGACGCAGCGGTCGGGCATTCATGACCTACCCAAAATCACGCTGGCCTGACTCGACAGCGTGCCACCATTGCCATGGGCGAGCGCGAGCCGGGCGCCAGCGATCTGCGAGGCCGCTTCGCCGCGTAGCTGGCGCACCGCCTCGACGATCGCGAGCAACCCGTACATGCCCGGGTGGGCATAGGACAGGCCGCCGCCATTGGTGTTGACCGGCAGCGATCCGCCCGGCGCGATCCGCCCGCCTTCGACGAAGCGCCCGCCTTCGCCCTTGGGGCAGAAGCCGAGATCCTCGAGGAACAGGATCGTGTTGATCGTGAACGCGTCATAGAGCTGGACGACATCGATATCCGAAGCGGCAAGCTGCGCCTGCGCAAAGGCGCGCTGGCCCGATTCGCGCGCGGCGGTGACAGTGAGGTCCGGAGCCGACGAAATCTGGCTGTGCCAGGTCGCCGCCGCCGCACCGAGCACGGCCACCGGCGGGCTGCGCAGATCGCGCGCGCGATCTGCGCGGGTCATGACGATCGCCGCCGCGCCGTCGGTGACAAGGCAGCAATCGCGCACCGACAGCGGATCGGAAACCATGCGCGCGGCGAGGCAATCCTCGACGGTGAGCTCGCCCTGCGCATAGGCTTCGGGGTTGTTGTTGGCCCAGGCCCGTGCCGCCACCGCGACCTCGGCAAGCTGGGCGCGGGTGGTGCCGAATTCGTGCATGTGGCGCGCCGCGGCGAGCGCATAGCTGCTTACCGGGAACAGGGGTTTGTAGGGAGCCTCCCATTCGGAACTGCGCGCCGCCGAGACGAGCTTGCCGCCGGCACCGGTACGCTGGTTCGATCCGTGCGCGATCAGCGCGACATCGCAATAGCCGGCGTCGAGCGCCAGCGCGGCTACCGCTACATGGCTCATGAACGCCGAGCCGCCGGTGCGGTTGTTGTCGGTATAGCGCGGACGCAGCCCCAGCGCTTCGGCGAAGGTCAGACCGGCAAGGAAATCGTCGGGCGTGCAGATAAACAGGCCGTCGACCTCTGCAAGGCCGACGCCGGCGTCGTCGAGTGCGAGATAGGCCGCCTTGGTGGCGAGCTCCATCGAACTCCATCCGGGCGCTTCACCGATACCGAAGGTCGCGGCGCCGGCGATCGAAGTCTTGCCGGTGGGAAAAACGTCAGCCATCAGATCAGATCTTTCTGTGCATTGCCGCCGCAGTGGGTTTCGATTAGCCGGGCGGTCTGGAGGAAGCGTGTATGGGCGAAACAATCAACCCGATGACGATGCAGGGGCGGACCGTGCTGGTGACCGGCGCGGCACAGGGAATCGGGCGAGCGATTATGGACTCGGTCTGTGCACTGGGCGGCCGCGTAGCCGCGATCGACCGTGACGTGACGGCGATCTCGCCCAGTGAGAATATATTCCCGATTGCCTGCGATGTTTCCGATGTCGGCGCGGTCGACACCGCCGTATCGCACGCCATAGAGAACTTCGGCGCGATCAACGGCCTGGTCAACAATGCCGGAATTTCGCGGCCGGCGATGGTTCATAAAATGTCCTACGACGCTTGGCAAAAGGTCATCGACGTCAATTTGACGGGCAGCTTCCTGATGCTTCAGGCGGTTGGACGGCACATGATCGAACGCGCCAAGGACGGAGAATTGGGCGAACGCGCGATCGTCAACATCGCATCCGATGCCGGGCGACGCGGGACGGTCGGTCAGATCAATTACGGCGCGGCCAAGGCCGGCGTAATCGGCATGACGATGAGCGCGGCGCGCGAATGGGCGCGTTTCGGGTTGCGCGTCAACACGGTGAGCTTCGGGGTCGTCGAAACGCCAATGACCGAGACGATCCGTACCGACAAGTTCCGCGAGGGCTATCTTGCACAGATCCCGCTGGGCCGGTTCGCGCCCCCCGAGGAAGTGGCGATGCCGGTGACCTTTCTGCTGTCGGCAGCGGCTTCGTACATTACCGGGCAAACGCTCTCGGTGGATGGCGGCTCTGCAAACAGCGCATGAACTATTGACCGATGCACGCTGTGCCCATAGCCTTTGCGGATGATGACTAATGGATACGGACCCGCCGCACAGTGGCGCGAGGCGCTTCAAGATGGCCGGTTTCTTTTGCAGCGCAGTTCCTCCTCCGGAAAATGCATCTTCCCGCCGCGCGTTGCGGAGCCGGGGACGGGTGCCAATGATCTCGAGTGGGTCGAGGCTTCGGGACGAGGCACCGTCTATGCGGTGACTACGATCCGTCTGCGGCCGCCTGCAAACCCTTATAATGTCGTACTCGTCGATCTCGACGAAGGGCCGCGCATGATGAGCCGCGTCGAAACGGCGGGGGACGATCCAGTTGAAATCGGGTTGCGCGTCACCGCGCGGATCGCCGCCGACGGCGATGAGCCGATGGTGCTGTTCGCGCCCGCCGACGATATCTGACCTCGGTTGCCTGCCGGCCATCGTTTCAGGCTGGCTGCGCGGTCGGCATACAGACGCCGTCCAGCTTCAGCACATGGGTGAGGCGCCCGAGTGCCATCCACGAACCGATTGCAAAGGTCATATCGACAATCTCGGCATCGCTGAAATGATCGTGCATCCGCGCCCAGAAATCCTCGTCTTCGTCCATCGATTGCGGCGCTTCGCCGAGCCGCTCGGCATATTCGATGGCGAGCCGTTCGCGCTCGGAAAAACATTGCGCGCCGCTCCAATTGGGTATCGCCTCGTAAAAATCCTCGTCGGGGACCGGATTGCCGCGCGCCGAAACGGCCTTGCCGGGATCGCCA
>CAYQVL010000299.1:0-2975 GCA_964420825.1 uncultured Sphingomonadaceae bacterium | reverse complement strand
CGAAGAGATTGCCCGTGACGATGGTGTCGAACTGGCCCGGATTGCGGACGAGCTGCATCGCTGCGTTGTCGACATAGAGATGGCTGAGCGCGATATCGGGATAATCGGCCGCAACCTCGATCACGACATCGCGCCAGAGCTGCGAGGTTTCGAGGACATTGGCCTTGTCGACCGAGCATAATCGGCCGCGCCGCGCCCGCGCGGTCTCGAAGCCGATGCGCGCGATCCGCGCGATCTCGGCCTCGTCATAGGCCATGATGTCATAACCCTGACGCAGTCCCGCCGCGGTCGTCCGCATCCCCTTTTCGCCGAAATAGACGTCGCCGGTCAGTTCGCGGACGATCATCAGATCTATATCGCGCGCGATCTCCGGACGCAGCGTCGAGGTGCCGGCGAGTTCGGCAAACAGGCTGGCGGGGCGCAGATTGGCGAACAGACCGAGTTCCTTGCGTAGCCCGAGGATTGCCTGTTCGGGCCGCAAACGCCGGTCGAGGCCATCGCAATCGGGATCGCCGACCGCGCCGAAGAGTATGGCATCGGCGCGCTGGGCCAGATCGAGCGTTGCTTCGGGAAGCGGATGGCCATGCGCCTTATATGCCGCGCCACCGACCGGAGCGGTGGCGTAAGTCAGATCGCCGAGCCCGAGCGCGTCGAGCACACGCACCGCTTCGACGATCACCTCGGGTCCGATCCCGTCGCCGGGGAGCAGCGCTATCAGCATCATGGTTCCTTCGATCAGATCGCGCCGCGGAGGCGCTCGATCAATCTTTCGCGCGCCGCCATGACAGGATTGCGCCGGTCGGCCAACAGGTCGCGGTCGAGAAAATGCCCAGTGAGACGAAAACCGTCGAAAATCGCGCCCCAATCCGCCGCTTCGCCGCCGATCAGCAGAAATCCGGGCAGCGGCAGCAACCGCGTGCGATAGCCCTCGCCCGCTTGCGCGCTCACCGCCGCTCCGCTTTTCGGGCTGACATAGGCGAGGTCGTCGCGCGCGCCGCTCGCAGCGCATACGCTGAGATCGAGACCGAAGCCGAGTTCGCTGAGCATGAGCATTTCAAAGCGCACGAGCGCCGCCGCCCAGCCGCGCGCGCTCGGCGCGGCCTCGATGGCGTTGAGGATGCCGTCGAGCGCCGAATAGAGCCGCGGATAGCCATGGCCTTCGGCGAGCGTCGCCGCCGTCAGCGCGCAGACCCAGTCGATCGCGGCGGCGGCCAGCGGTTCGGCGTAGAGCGCGCTGCGGCTCTTGTTGAGTTCGACCGTGAGCCCCGCCAGTTGATCTTCGGTGCGCGCACGAAACTCGGCTTCGACGAGATTGCCCGCGAGCAGCACAGGGCGCAGCCGCCGCGAACGCCCGCCGCGCACATAGCCTGCGATGAGGCCGTCCTTCGGAGTCAACAGCCGCGCGATGACGCCATGTTCGCCATGCGGTCGCAAGGCGCAGACGATGGCGGAAGTGGCAAGCTGCATGCGCCAGCCTCTACACGCCTTGGGGCTTAGGCCGCCAGCCTGTCGATAACGTTGGAGAGTAGCTGTCGCGCCATCCGCTGCGCGACCGCGAAATGAGACACCCGCGCGGGTTCGCCGCGTCCGCCGAGCGGTAGATCGGCGAAGTCGGCGAAATGCACCGTCGGGCTGGTGTCGCGCCGATGGGCGAGCAGCGCGCACAGACGATCGAAGCAAGCCTTGACGATGCTGTTCGGATAAAGCCCGTTGCGCGTCGCCAGTTCGAAACTGTGGCCTACGATAGTCACCAGAGGCAGTTGCTGCGCGACGGCATGCCGCAAAGCCGTCCGCATCTCGCCGATCGAAACCGCGCATATCTGAAGATGGCGAAGTCCGCCGCGTGGCGTCAGCACTTGCGAAACCGGTATCTCGATGACGCCGCCCAGTTTGGTCGGCGCTATCTGCTCGGGCGGTAGCGCCAGCGCGCTCGGCCATGGCGCCTCGCAGCCATTGTGGCTGCTGTCATAGGCGATGCCGAGCCGGGCGAGCGCCGCAAGTGTATCGGCGTTGGCGGCAAAGCTGCCCGAGCGAAAGGCGATCGGATTGGGTGCGCCGGCCGATACCAGAAGGTCGCGCGCCTTGGCGATGAGCTTGGCCTGCGCTTCGAGATCGTGATCGGTGAGCTCGAACGGCGTCGCCGGATCCTTCGATCCGTCGATCCGCGCGCCTTCCCACATCGGGTGGAGATGGAGCTGCACCTCCTGCCCGGCCGCGAGCACGGTTTCGACCATGCGCTTGACCGGATCGAGACCGAACAGCACCGCCGGCATCGGATCGACGAAGAAACAGGCCTTGAGGCCATGCTTGGCGAGTTGGTATGACAGCCCTACGCCCGCGGGCTCGACGCTGCGCGCATAATTGTATTCCCAGCCAAAGCCGGGCTCGTGGTGCCGCCAGGTCAGCTCGGTATCGATGGTGATCAGGACACGCGTCTGCATCCCGGCATTTTAGCCGCCGGTATGAAAATAATCGTAAATGCTCCGCGCCATCGCCTGGGAAACCCCGGCAACGCGCTCAAGATCTTGCAAACCAGCACTTTTCACGGCCCGCGCAGTGCCGAAATGCATAAGCAAAGCGCGTTTTCGCGCCGGGCCGATGCCGGGCACCTGATCGAGCGGACTCGTTCCCATCGCCTTGGCGCGCTTTTGCCTGTGCGCGCCGATCGCGAAGCGATGCGCCTCGTCGCGCAGCCGCTGGAGATAGAACATCACCGGGCTGTTGGGCGGCAGCCACTGCTCGCGGCCGTCGGGAAAATGAAAATGCTCGCGCCCGGCATTGCGGTCGGGGCCTTTCGAAATGCCGATCAGCGACACATCGCCGATGCCCATTTCCTCGAGCGTCTGGTGCGCCGCGCTGACCTGCCCCTTGCCGCCGTCGATCAATACGAGATCGGGCCATTCGCCCGTACGGCGCTCGGGATCTTCCTTTTCGGCGCGCGCGAAGCGGCGTTCGAAAACCTCGCGCATCATCGC
>CAYQVL010000298.1:0-2975 GCA_964420825.1 uncultured Sphingomonadaceae bacterium | reverse complement strand
CCTTCTCGACGGCCAATTGCTCGCGCGAATTGCGGCCATTCCCGGCGATCTGAGCGGCGCCACGGTCTATGAGGTAGGGCCTGGTCCGGGCGGACTAACGCGGGCGCTGCTCGCTGCCGGCGCCCGGGTCGTTGCGATCGAGCAGGACGACCGTTGTCTGGCTGCGCTTGCCGAGCTCGACACGCCGTTTGCCGGCAGGCTGACGACGGTTTCAGGCGATGCGCTCAAGGCGGACGAGCAAGCGATGGTCGGAGAAGGCGCGCATATCGTCGCCAATCTGCCCTATAATATCGGCACCGCGCTGCTGGCGCGCTGGCTAACCGTCGAGCGCTGGCCGCCCTGGTGGCGTTCGCTGACACTGATGTTCCAGAAAGAGGTGGCCGACCGCATCGTCGCCGAGACCGGGCACGGCAGCTATGGACGGCTCTCGGTGCTTGCCCAATGGCGCAGCGAGGCAAGGCTGGCGCTCAAAGTCCATCGCTCTGCCTTTGTGCCGCCCCCCAAGGTTATGTCGGCGGTGGTCCATATCCGTCCAAAGGATGCCCCCGAGGGGGTAACGCCCGCGGCGATGGGGTCGTTGACTCGCGCGGCCTTTGGCCAGCGGCGCAAAATGCTCAGGCAAAGCCTCAAAAGCGTGCCGATGGCCTTGGCGGCGCTGGACAGGCTGCAAATCGATCCTCGCCGGCGCGCCGAAACCTTGAGCGTGGGCGACTTCATCGCGATCGCCAAGCAAATGGAAGAGCCGACGTCAGCTGGCTGAACGCGCGGTTTTGATAGCGAACCAGAGTATATGGCGCGCGCCGCCCCCGCCATGCGCGCGCACGGCAATTTCCTCGACCGCGAATGCCCCCTCGCGTAGCCGCTTCGCGAATTGCGGATCCGGAGCGGCCGACCAGATCGCCAGCACGCCGCCCGGACGCAAGGCTTTGCGCGCCGCGGCCAGTCCGTTCGCGTCATAGAGCCGGTCGTTGGCCGTTTGGGTCAGCCCATCGGGGCCGTTATCGACATCGAGCAAAATCGCCTCGTAAAGCGACTCCGCTTCGCCGATCAACGCGCTGACATCGGCGATCCGGACGGTGACACGCGGATCGTCGAGACTCCCCTGGAATATCTGCGCCAAGGGGCCGCTCGCCCATTCGATCACCGCCGGCACGAGTTCGGCGACCGTAACTTGGGCGCCCTGGCCCAGCGCCGCGAGCGCGGCGCGAAGCGTAAACCCCATGCCGAGGCCGCCGATCAACATTTGCGGGCGCGGGCCTGCCGGTATCCGCTCGACGGCCAGCGTCGCCAGCGCCTTCTCCGAGCCGCTGAGGCGGCTGTTCATCAATTCATCAGCGCCGAGCATGATCGAATATTCGTCGCCGCGCCTGATCAGGCGCAGCGTCTCGCCACCACCGATATCCGCCGTGTCGATGAAGGTTCGCGCGAGCACCGGAGCGACTAGACGCCCGATGCCGCGAGGCTTGCCGGGCAAAGCCGGGCTATCATCGCTAGCGTTTCTTCTTCTTTTTCTTCTTACGCGCGGCATAGCGCGCATCGCGCGCGGCCTTCTTCTCGGCTTCGCTCAGCACGGGTTCCTTGGCGGCCTCCGCTTCGGTCGCTGCGGCTTCGTTCGCCTGCGCGGTAGCCTCGGTACGCGCTTGCGCGTCGCGCGCGCGCTTCGCCTGCCGGCGTTCGTCTTCGGCTTCCTCGCGCGCGATACGCGCGGCACGGCGTTTAGCCAGTTCAGCCTCATCGACCGGCAGCTTGGCGCGCAAGCGATCGAGCGCCTTCTGCTTGGCCTGTTTGGCCAGTTCATTTCGCTGTCGAAAGCCGGGGTCTTGGTAGGAAGCCATATTGCTCAAAATACTCGGTTGGGTGTTGGTTGGGATGTTCGAACTAATCAACCGCAAGCGCACAGGTTAAACGCCGGCATGCGGAGCGGCAATCTGACCGCCAATTCAATCGGCAAAGGCGGCGGTCTTAGGGGCTGACCGTTTCTTCGTCTTCAGCAGGTGCGGGCGTATTGGTTATCGTATCGCGCGCGGCCATCACCTGCGGCGGCGGCCCGGCGGCGATTGCCGCCGCAAGATCCGTGCCCGGCGGGCATTCGGTTTCGCACAGCGCTTCGATGCGCGTCAGATTACGGCGAGCACGTTCGATTGCTCCGCGTTCGACAAGTACCCTGCCCTGCCCCGAAAGCGCGGCAAGGTCATTGGGTTCGATCGTCAACGCTTCACGATACAGCCGGATTGCCTTGCCCGGCAGCTCGCGCGCATCGGCGATCTCGGCGAGCGCGACATAACCATCACGATTGCGCGGATCGACCGCGAGCGCGCTCTCGACCAGATCGGCCGCGGTGTTGGCATCGCCGGAAGCAAGCGCGGCCCGACCCTGCGCAACGAGCGCCACCGAACGCGGGTTGATCTGATCGTCGCTAAGTTGACCATAGCTCGCGCTCGAAACTGTAGCGAGCGTCAGTGAAAGGGCAATGGCGAGCGGTGAAAAGCGCATAATCAACTCCGTAATACTTTCTCGGCGCTCTTCTAGCACGACCGCAAGAGCCGTGCGAAGAAAAACCCGTCGGTGCCGTGGCGCGCCGGGGTCAACAGATAGCCGGCACCCGAAGCAATCGCTGCATCGATAGCAGGCTCTTCCTTTCGGAAAGCCGAATGACGGGACAAAAACGCCGAAATCTGTGTGCTTCCTTCGTCTGCCAAGAGTGAACAGACTGCATAGACCAAATTGCCGCCCGGCGCGACCAGTTCGGCGGCAATATCGAGCAAACGGGCCTGTTCGGACCGATGCCCGGCGAGCCGGTCGGGCGTTAAACGCCAGCGCGCCTCGGGATTGCGCCGCCATGTGCCTGCACCCGAACAAGGCGCATCGACAAGCACGCCATCGGCCCGCCCTGCGAGATCGCCGAACGCCTCGCTCTCGCGCCCCGGATCGAGCAACCGCGTGACGATGCCCTCCATATGCGCGCGGCGCGCGCG
>CAYQVL010000297.1:0-2977 GCA_964420825.1 uncultured Sphingomonadaceae bacterium | reverse complement strand
TCGGAACGCTTCGATCATTACGAAAAAGCGTTCGAGGCTTTGCGCGCCGCGGGGCGCGTCTACCCGGCCTATGAAACGCCGCGGGAGCTCGAACTCAAGCGCAAGATCCGGCTCGGCCGCGGGAAGCCGCCGGTTTACGATCGCGCGGCGCTGGCGCTGAGCGAAGCCGACATCGCGGCGCACGAAGCGAAAGGCCGCGCGCCGCATTGGCGTTTCAAGCTCGACCACGACACGCCGATCGGCTGGGACGATCTCATCCGCGGGCCGCAACATTTCGATCCCGCCTTGCTCAGCGACCCGGTCATCCGCCGCGAGGACGGCAGCTGGCTCTATATGCTCCCGAGCGCAGTGGACGACGGCGAAATGGCGGTCACCCATGTCGTACGCGGCGAAGATCACGTCACCAATACCGGCCTGCAATTGCAGATGTTCGACGCGTTGGGCGTCGAACCGCCGGCGTTCGCGCATGAAGCGCTGCTCGTCGGCAGCGAAGGCAAACTTTCCAAACGCCTCGGCTCGCTTGGTGTCGAAGCGTTTCGCGAAGCCGGGATCGAGCCGCAGGCGGCGATCGCATTGCTCGCGCGCATCGGGACGAGCGATCCCGTCGAACCGCTTGCCGATGCGGGGCCGCTTATCGCCGGCTTCGATTTCGGGCGTTTCGGTCGCGCACCCGCGCGCTTCGACGGCGATGAACTCGCCGCGATCAACGCCAAGATCGTTCACCAGCTCGATTATGACGCGGTGGCCGGCCGCCTGCCTGCGGGCATGGACGAAAGCGTCTGGCGCGCAATTCGCCCGAATCTGACGCGGCTCGACGAAGCGGCAGACTGGTGGACGGTGATCGAAGGCCCGGTGGAGGTGCCCGTCTTCGATATCGAGACGCACGCCTATCTTGAAAATGCGGCACGGATCGCCGAAGCGCTCAGCTGGTCAAGCGATATCTGGAAGACGCTCACGGCCGCGCTCAAGGAGACCAGCGGCCGCTCGGGCAAGGCGCTCTTCCTGCCGCTGCGCCAGGCGCTGACCGGACGCGACCATGGCCCTGAAATGGCCACGCTTCTGCCGCTGATCGGCAAGGAGCGCACGGTCAGGCGGCTTCGCCGGGCATAGACTCAGGCAACGTTCTGTCGGCGGCGGCCTTTTCACATGACCGTCGGTTTCCATTTCGACCTTTAGCCGATAGACACTGCCGGCAAACCTTGGAGTGAATATGACCGAACGTACTGGGGTCCGATCCGCCTTACGCGATTTTCTGCGCAGCGAGGCGTCTGGCGGCATCGTCCTGATGGTCGCCGCCCTGCTCGCGATGATCGTCGCGAACACCAGCCTCTACGACGGCTACCACCATATATTGAATGAGATTCCGTTGGGCGAATTGCCCGGCGGCCACGGGCCGATGAGCCTGCACCTGTGGATCAACGACGGGCTGATGGCGATCTTCTTCCTGTTCGTCGGGCTCGAGATCAAGCGCGAGTTCGTCGACGGGCGGCTCGCGACCTGGGAACGGCGACGGCTGCCGGTTGTCGCGGCGGCAGCGGGGATGATCGTCCCGGCGGCGATTTACCTGCTTCTGACACGCGAGATTCCAGGGTTGATGAATGGCTGGGCGATTCCCGCGGCGACCGATATCGCCTTTGCGATCGGTGTCCTGGCATTGCTCGGCAGCCGCGCGCCGACCTCGCTCAAGCTGTTTCTCGTGACCGTCGCGATCGTCGACGATATGGGCGCGGTGGCGATCATCGCGCTCGTCTATACCGCCGACCTCAATAGTCTCGCGATGGCGATCAGCGCGCTGATCCTGCTGTTCATGTACGGCCTCAACAAGGCCAAGATTTTCAGCCTCTGGCCCTATCTGCTCTGCGCCGCGGCGCTTTGGTATTTCGTCTTCCTATCGGGCGTCCATGCGACCGTCGCGGGCGTGCTCGCGGCGATGATGATTCCGTTGCGCCGAACGCCGGGGCAGCCCGATGCAGCCGATTCGCCGCTCCACCGGCTCGAACACGCGCTCGACTGGCCGACCGCCTTCTTTATCGTTCCGTTGTTCGGCTTCGCCAATGCCGGCGTGCCGCTCGGGGCGCTCGGACTCGAGCAGATTTTCGCCCCGCTGCCGCTCGGCATCGCCGCAGGCCTGTTCTTCGGCAAGCAGATCGGAATTTTCGGCAGCGTCTGGCTGGCGGTAAAGCTCGGCTTCGCCGGTAAATTGCGCGGTGCGACATGGCTGCAGATCTACGGCACAGCGATGCTTTGCGGCATCGGCTTCACGATGAGCCTGTTCATCGGCGCGCTGGCGTTTCCCGGCAATTTCTTGCTGATCGAAGAGGCTAAGATCGGTGTGCTGATGGGCTCGTTTGCTTCGGCGATCGTCGGCTTTCTGGTATTGCGTTTTGCTCCGGTCCACCGCCGTCACGACGAGATCGAGGCCGAAGAGGCTGGCGAAATCGAAAGCGATGGCGATGTATCGGGCGTGTCGGAAAACCGGACGTCCGGATCGAAGCCCGCGCAAGCCTGATCGCTCGGCATTGCCTCATTACGATAAATGTCGTATTCAGTTATTTGAAGCATGGCGGGTCGAAATCTGATAAGCTGGCGCACGCGACGTGCGGAGGGCTTGCATAGGCTACAGTCTTGCTGTATTACGACGACAACACAGCAGGAGATAGGCAATGCGTGGTCCGATCGTCATTGCCGCCATGGCGGCGCTTGCCGCTTGCAGCGGCTATTCCAGCCATGCCCGCGACGGCAGCGGCACGGCCGTTCGCAGCGGCGAAACGGCGCAACGCGAATTCGCGCTTGCTGATTTTACCGAAGTATCGCTGCGCGGCCCCGACAATGTCGAAGTCAGCATAGGCGAGGCTTTCGCGATCCGCGCCGAAGGAGACGCCGAAGCGATCGCCGATCTCGAAATCGAGGTACGCGGCAACACGCTGCGGATCGGCCGCGACAGCGATGGCTGGTTCGGCGGCAATCATAACGGCCG
>CAYQVL010000296.1:0-2994 GCA_964420825.1 uncultured Sphingomonadaceae bacterium | reverse complement strand
GGCAGGATACCCAGCGCGCCTTTGCCAGTGCGCGGTGGGATTTGCGGCGGATCACAACGCTCGGTCAGGAAGTAACGCTGACCGGCTTGGTGCGCGGCGACGCTTATCATTCCGATGAGAATGCCGCCACGCTCACGTCGCTCTATCGCGGCGACCCAGGCTGGCAATTTCGCGGTATCGGCGCCGTAGCCGCCGATATCCGTTGGCCGTTCATCGGAGAAATTTTTGGCGGTACGCAGCAATTCACGCCGCGTGCTCAATTTGTCGCCACCCCGGAGATTTCCAATCTCGACGTGCCCAATGAGGATTCGCGATCGATCGAGCTGGAAAACGGCAACATCTTCGCGCTCAACCGCTTTCCGGGCTATGACCGGTTCGAAGATGGCGTGCGGGTCACCTATGGAGGCGAGTATGCGTTCGATCTGCCGCGCTTTTCGCTGCGCACCAGTCTCGGCCAGAGTTACCGGCTGACGCGCAAGCCGTCGCTCTTTCTGGATGGAACGGGGCTTGCCTCGCGCTTCTCCGACATCGTCGGCCGCACCGAATTGCGATATGGCCGCTATCTCGCGCTGACCCACCGGTTCCGGCTCGACAAAGGCAGTTTCGAGCTTCGCCGCAACGAGATCGACGCCACCATCGGTTCGCGGACGACCTATGCCGAGGTCGGCTATTTGCGCCTAAACCGCGATATAACGTTCAACGTCGAGGATCTTCGCGATCGCGAGGAAGTGCGCGTCGCCGGACGCGTCGCCATCGGCAATTACTGGTCGGTATTCGGATCGGCGGTCGTCGACCTGACAAGCCGGAGCGAAGACCCGCTTTCGCTGGTGGACGGGTTCGAGCCGGTCCGCACGCGGCTGGGAGTCGGCTATGACGACGATTGCATCGAGTTCGGCTTCACCTGGCGGCGCGATTATGACGACACAGGCGACGCCCGCCGCGGCAACACCTTTCTCTTGCATCTGGCCTTAACCCATTTGGGTCGCTAAGCGTGCGTTCAGATTGAATCGCCATGCTTATGGCGACGATTTGCGGGCCCGGGCCCGGGGCAAAATACATAGGATTTTTCAGTGACCGAAACGACGACCAAACCGCGTATCATGCGCAGGATAGCCAAAACTTTTATCGTATCGCTCGGCGGCGGTGCGGCTGCGATCGCGCTTGCGCAGTCTGCGCCGCCGGAATTCAACTCGGCGACGCAGCTCGACCTGCCCTCGGAATTCACGATATTCGGCGAGCGCGATCCCAATATCCGCAAGCCGACGGTGATCGTAAATGGCGAGATCGTCACGCGAACCGACGTCGATCAGCGCCTTGCGCTCATGATCGCCGCCAACGAGGACGCCGTGATCAGCGAGGACGAACGCCAGCGATTGCGCATGCAGGTGCTCCGTAACCTCATCGACGAGACGCTCCAGATTCAGGAAGCCACGGCCAACGAAATCGTCGTTGACCCGTCGGAAGTGCAATCGACTTTCCAGAATGTATCGAGCAACTTCAGCAGTTCTCCTTCGGAATTCGCGGCATTTCTGCGTACGGTGGGATCGTCGGAACGTTCGATCAAGCGTCAGATCGAGGGCGAGCTTGCGTGGAACCGGCTGCTTCGCCGCTATGTCAATCCGCGCGTCGAAGTCAGCGAGGCCGAAGTTCAGGCGATCATCGGCGCGCTCGAGGCGTCGCGCGGCGAAGCCGAATATCGCGTTGCCGAAATCTATCTTTCGGCGCGCCCCGACAACCAGGCCGAAGTGCTCGCCAATGCGCACCAGATTATCGCGCAGCTTCAGCAGGGCGGCTCGTTTCCGGCCTATGCGCGGCAATATTCCGAATCGCCGACCGCCAATGTCGGCGGCGATCTTGGCTGGGTCCGGCCCGAAATGCTGCCTGCCGAGCTCGCCCAGGCGGTGACCCAAATCCCCGTCGGGTCGATCAGCAATCCGATCGCCCTCCCCGGCGGCTTTTCGATCATCGCGATCGCCGATCAGCGCCGGATCCTGGTGTCGGACCCCCGCGACGCCGTGCTCAGTCTCAAGCAGATCACCGTGACATTTCCCGCAGGCACGAGCCGCGAGCAGGCCGAACCGATCGTGGCTCGGCTCGCCGAGGCGACTCAGCAAAGCGGCGGTTGCGGTGTTGCCGATCAGGTGGCCGCGGCCGTCGGCGGCGATGTCGTGCAGAATGACGAGGTCCGATTGCGCGACCTCCCTGCAAGTTTGCAGGAGGGGATGGCGGGAATGCAGATCGGCGAGGCGACGCCTCCATTCGGCTCGCTCGAGAGCGGCGTTCGTGTCTTGGTCTTGTGCGGTCGCGACGATCCGCCCTCCGCGGCGGAGCCCGATGCCGAGGTTATCGAAACGAACATCCGCAACGATCGCGTCAATCGGCAGGCACGCCGCTATTTGCGTGACCTGCGCCGCGATGCGGTGATCGAATATCGTTAGACGGAAGGGTTTGTTATGGCGCCGATAGCGGTTTCGCTCGGCGATCCGGCTGGTATAGGCCCCGAAATTGTCGCCAAGGCATGGCGCGAGCGCGAGAGCCGCGCCCTACCTCGATTCTTCTGTGTCGGCGATGCGAGAGCGCTCGAAAAGGCGTGGCGCGGCCCGATCGCCACGATCTCGGATCCGCGCGAAGTCGCGGATTGCTTCGATCGCGCGCTTCCTCTGTTTGCGGTCGAGAACAGCGCCGACACGGTGCATGGAAAGCCTTGCATCGAAGGTGCGCGATGCGCGCTTGATGCGCTCGAGCTCGCCGTCGGACTGGCGCGATCGAGCACGGCTTCGGCGGTGGTCACCGGACCGGTCGCCAAGGCCCAACTTTACAAGATCGGCTTCAGCCACGCCGGCCAGACCGAATTTATCGCCGAGCGTTGCGGCGTCGCCCGCGAAAACACGGCCATGATGCTTGCCGGCCCCGGTTTGCGGACGGTCCCGATCACCATCCATGTGCCGTTGCGCGATGTTCCCGCTATCCTGACTATCGATCTTGTCGTTGCCG